>NZ_JBSFJV010000054.1:0-56335 GCF_053598235.1 Kitasatospora sp. NPDC001159 | reverse complement strand
CGACGAGGGCGAGGGCCTGCATCCAGCCCGCGAGAGTGGATCCCATGTCAGAACTTCTCCGGGAAGATCAGCGCCACGACGAGGTAGCCGACGAGAGCGACGGCCACGACCAGACCAGCGATGTTCTCGGCACTCATGCGCCCACCTCGCTGCGCTCGGCGGGCGCTTCGCGCCACGCGCCCCTGTTGACGGTTCGCTCGCTGCGCTCGTTCACAGCTTCTCCACCCCCCGCGCGATCAGGGCGATGACGGCGAACACGGCGACCGTGACACCGACGTAGATGAGATCGGACATGGGCTCCACCAGCGTGGTTCGGGAGATGCCGCAAGCGGGCCGAAGTCCTCGCGCGGCACCGGCGGACGACCGGCAGATGCAGCAAACCAGCCGTCTAGGGCGCGTTAGGGGCCCCTGACGCCCTCCATACGGGTGAAAGCGGGTCGTTGACGCGACCTTGACGCCCGCTTCACCGGGCCGAGACCGTCGTGATCCGGCCGAGACCGGAGATGCGTCGGGCCCACCAGGGCAGTCGGGTCACATCCGCGTCGCCGGTGGTCCTCCGGTATCTCCAGCAGGGGCATGCCGGGCTGCCACAGCTCCCAGTCCCGGCGCAGCGCCTCGGCGTCGGCCGACTCGTGCACCACCGTCGCCGCGAGCACCTCGTCACCCAGCGACAGGGCCGCCGACAGGCCGTCCCGGGTGAGCCGGGTGATCACCGTCACCGGGACCACCACCAGGCTGCGCTGGCGGGTCACCGCGCCCGGCACCCGGCCGAGCTCCAGGCGTTCGCCGAGCCGCTCCTAGCTGTGTGGATCGCCACGAACAGCACCACCAGCAGCGGCAGGGCGACCACGATGCCCCAGGCGCCCTCGGTGGGCTTGGTCCCGGTCACCACGAGCGTGGCGACGCCGGTCAGCAGGGCGCCGAAGCCGTTCAGCGCGGCCTTCCGCTGCCAACCGCCCGGTCGATCCGGTACCAGTGCCGGACCATGCCGACCTGGCAAAACCGACGCCGTGGCGGGAGGGGCTGTTGGCGGGGGTGGGCGAGCCGTTGTCCCGGCAGGCGCCGGTTGGGAAGACGATCAGCTCAGTCGAAGGACTCCCACCCCCGTCTCCCACTCTGCTGCCTGGATTCCGCTATTGCAAGCAATACGCAATAACTTCCATCCGTCGGCGTCCGGGTGAACAAAACAGCCCCTGATCCGCTTTTCCGCAGATCAGGGGCTGTTTTCTATCCTGTGGCTGGTGCAGGGTTCAAACCTGCGTAGCTTGCGCGACAGATTTACAAGCTGCTGACCAGGCAACTCTTGATCGCAGACCGGATCTGGTCCGCCACTGGTCCGGATGAGCTCACTGGAGCGGCGCCCAACCCCCAGGGCCACCGCATGCACACCCTCCCGCTTTGGTGGGTCTGGCTGCTTCACTATCTCCGTGGCAGACAACTGGGGGGCGGTCACCTCAGCAGCATCCGCACTCGGTGGAGTGGGTTCACAGGGCTGTTCGGAGTACTGAAGAGACGCCAAGAGCGGCTTGCCCAGCAGATGAGCACCCGAGAAGAACGCCGCTCCGCGCATCGCCTTGAACGTCGCGAGGCATACATCCGACTGATGACAGCCATGAAAAAGAACCAATGTGACGATCTGAGTAATCACCGCCCAGAACCTACCGACGCCACGCACCTCGCAAAGAGGGAAGTCCCCGCAGCTAACTCGCTGCGGGGACTTCCCAGTTGCGGACAGGCAGCCTCCACTCCGGTCCGCTGCTGTATGCCGCTGTTTGGCGTAGGCGCTGGCGCACCCCAACGGCTCTACCGGCCGAGTGTCATGTGAGGTCAGAGGTCGACGAAGCCGTCTCCAGCGCGTGTAGCGAGACGTAGCGCTGCCTCTGGGTGAAGGCAGACCCTCTACCCGCCCCCTGGTGCGATAGCGCTGCTGACAGTTGCCGATGCTGGGGATCGCCGGCCCGAGACAGAAGGAAGACCTGATATCGGCCCTCGGCCCATCCTTCGCCACGAGATACCTTGATCACATTGGCAATCTTGCGGTCCCAGCGATCATCAGATGCGCCCAGGCGGTCGGTCTCCTCTGGAGTCCACTCGACATCGTCGCGGCGGTACAAGATCGATGGGATCTCCTTCTTGATCTCGCGATCCGCGTAGAAGGCGATCCGCTTCACGGGGCGGAACGCCCGCCCTGCCTGGCAGACGTATGCACTGCACTGAGTGGAGCTGTAGAGCTGCCAAGCGTCTCGTGCGGCCACCACCACGGTGTCCTCAAGCAGCCTGCCGGGCCGTTCTGCGTAGGTGTCCATGGCCCGCGACTGGCTCTCAAGCCACTTGCCGGCCTCGGGGCTCAAGTAGCTGGCGACCTGGACTATGCGGCGGACCTCGAACGGAATGTCAACGTTGATCAGCGAGTCGTGGTGGGCGAGTCGGTTGCGCAGCTTGCGGATGTGCTCCAAGGCGGCGGCAACGTCTTTGCGTCGGCCCGAGGAGTGCGGGAAGGCACGGTGGAGGCAGTCCCGCCACAGATCTTCATACTTGGGGCCAAGTAGGCCCGACCAGAAGCCGAAGCTCAGGCCAGCGACGATCTGATCCCGAGTCTCCCGCAACGCGCGAGCGCGGCCCTTCGGGCCCTGTTCTTGCGCCCGAAGCCGCGTTCGGACGACTTCCACGGCATCCGTGACATGTTCGCCGCCAGCTGTTTGCAGCATGAACCACGGGATGCCTCGTGCATCCTCACTGAAATAATCCTGCAAGCACCTGTCGAGGCCATTGCGGAGAAGAACCTCTAAGTGTCCTACCAGCTCGAACACCGCTGCGGAGGTCCGAGTGTTCCATGCGTAAAGATCAAGCGCTTCGCGTCGATCACTTGAGAGCCTGTTGTAAGGCGCCAGCCTGGAGTCTGAGATCGCTTCCCAGACAGTCTCGACATCTTCGTCGCCACTCAGCATGAGGGGATGCTACTCTCCAAGAGAACGCCCCAGTGTCGCCTCTGTTTCATGCGCCTGGGGCTACATCTTTTTCTGCGTCGGCCACCTGCCACGCTGGTCTCCCTCACAGCAACGCGTCAGCGATGAGCTGCATCGAGTCCACGATCACCACAGCGCCAGCAGCGGCGAGCTTGGCGTCCTTCCCCGGCTTGTTGGCGAAGCCGATCGTCGTGACACCGGCGGCTTCCCCGGCCTCGACGTCGCGGGCCGCGTCGCCGATGAAGATGCAGTACTCCGGCCAGGTCCCCGCGGCTTGCATCGCTTCGAACAGGAGGCGCGGGTTCGGCTTCATGGACGAGGGGTCGCCAGGGGCGCGCCCGAAGACGCCGGCCACGTAGCCGCTGAGACCGTGCTCGGTGAGGTAGGTCTCGATGGCCGCGCCCGCGTTGTTGCTGACCACGGAGACCAGCCGACCAGAGCGGGCAGAAGCACGCAGAACCGATTCTCCGCCCGGGGTCGGGCGGGCGACCCGGACGGCTTCGGTCTCCAGCGCGGCCAGCGCCGCGTCCGCGCTCTCCGTGAGATCCGGCCGGGCGCCCGAGACCAGCCGGAGTAGGGCGAGCGGGTCGTTCTCCTCTTCCGCCCCAGCCGGGGCCTGCTCGCCTGCGGCGATCAGGCCCTCACGGAGTCGGCGCGCGACCTCCGGAGCGGGGAGGCCGGCAAAGACCGAGCACACCGGGCCGTCGAAGTCGAGGAGAACGTGCTTCACCGGCCGCAACACGTCGGCGAGTTGCTGAGAGGCGGGGTCATGGCTGCCGCTCGTAGGCGATCCTGTTCCACCACGCCGCCGGCCCGGACGCACCATGGCCGCGCCGGCGGCCGTTTCAGCCCCGCCCGCCGCCGCTTCAACCACACGGCCCGCCGCTTCAACCGCATCGGCGACGACCCCCGGCGCGCTGATGCTGGGACTGACGATCCTGGCTGCGGTCGGTCGCACGGTACTCGCGGGGATCGGGACGCCGCGCTGCGGGACCTGGGTTTCATGCACGGCTTCGGGGTTCAGCTACGCGTTCCCGGTCGGTGTGGACGCCGGGATCGTGGCCCTGCTCGCAATGGATCTGCACCTGATCCGCAAGGGCACCCCGTGGCCGATGCTCAGGTTGCTGGCCCACGGTTTCACCACCGCGACGATCTGCTCCAAGGCGAGGCCGCCCCCGACGGACAGCAGCAGCCCGCCCCGCCGCCCGGCCCGTCCTACGACGTGGACAGCATGATGAACCGCCTGGGCCTGCTGATCAGCGAGACCCCGGAGGAGCGGGCTGAGCGCATGCGCGTCGAGCGCGAGGCCTGGTACGCGAGTGAAGCTGCTGCGGGAGCACATCGAGCTGCACGGGACCGCCCCCGACGGCCGCCTGTTCCGCACCTTCCGGAACGGCATGGTGCAGGAGAGCGGGTACGGCGTCGTCTGAGCCGCCGCGCGGGCTGCGGTGTTCAGCGGAGGAGCAGGCGACCCCGCTCGCCAAGCGCCCCTACGACGCCCGGCACGCCGGGATCTCGCTCTGGCTGGCCTCCGGCGTGCCGGTAGCCGAGTGCGCTCGGCGCGCCGGGCATAGCATCGCCGTCCTGCTTCGCGTCTATGCCAAGTGCATCCACGGCGACGAGGACCACGCCAACCGGCTCATCACCGAACGGCTCCAACGGCGGGCCGCACCCCCGCCGGCACCCGAGGACTCCTGATGGCGACCTCAGAGCATCCGCTCGGCCGTCGCCGCCTGTGCTCGCAGCGCGTCAGCCTCCTCGTGCTGCCCCCGGGCAGCCAGGATCCGGGCCCGGTACTCCATCGCGTACCCGTCGCCCAGTTCCTCGGCGCGCAGGAATGCCTGCACGGCGCGCCCCAGGTCGCCGCGTTCCCGGAAGGCCACGCCCAGTGCGGTGATCGGGAACGCCTCGTCCTGCGCGAGGATCACCGGCGCCCAGCGCTCGACACCAGCCGCATCGCCACGGTCGAGCGCCTGCTTGACGAGGCCCAGCATGGCGTCCGGATCGCCGAGCGCCGCGGCTTTCTCCCAGACCACCTGCGCGCGGTTCGCGTCACCGGCCACCGCGTGCAGCATGCCCAGGTTGAAGCCGGCAACCACGTTCCCGGCCTCCCACGCCCGGCCCCACCAGCGCAGCGCGCCGGCCCGGTCACCCTTCAGATGCAGGGTCGTCGCCAGGTGCCCCATCGCCACATCGTCGCCCAGCTCCGCCTCAGCCGTCAGCTCGGCCAGCTCCTCGTCCGGCGGCATCTCAGCGGCTCTGCCAGCTGGCAGCCGTACCGATACCAACTCCTCGTCGGGCTCCGAGCGCCGACGGAACCACCAAGCCATCAGTAACCACCCCCGTGCCACAGCCGCACCGATCCCCCGCATGCGGAAAGCGAACATCCGCCGCCCGGCGATCATGCCAGCCCCGACGCTGAATGATCGGTTCGCCAAGCGTCGCGCTCACTCACCGGTCCTGGTCCGCGCCTGGTCCGGAACTGCTGGTCAGGGCTGAGATTCAGGCGGAACAGGATGAGACAAACCACCCAGAACGCCCACTCGCGAGCCCGAGTGTTCGAGCACAGCAAAACGGCCTCTGATCTGCGTTTCCGCAGATCAGAGGCCGTCTCTCTATCCTGTGGCTGGTGCAGGGTTCGAACCTGCGTAGCTTGCGCGACAGATTTACAGTCTGCTCCCTTTGGCCGCTCGGGCAACCAGCCAGGATTTCGTCTCCCGGGGCGTTGACCCCGTTCGACTTGGTAAACCATACCCGATCCGGGGGGGTGCTCCGCCACTCGATCGGTCACGCAATGATCAAGGAGAGTCCCGCGGCTGTCACGGGCGGCGCGGGGGCGGCGCTGGATAGGCTGGGGCGGCGGGCGTCCAGTGGGGCGGGCCGCGCCAGTGAAGCCAGAGCATCAAGGAGACCAACACCCATGGCCGACTCCAGTTTCGACATCGTCTCGAAGGTCGAGTGGCAGGAGGTCGACAACGCGATCAACCAGACCTCCCGCGAGATCGCCACCCGCTTCGACTTCAAGGGCGTCGGCGGCGAGATCAGCCGCTCCGGCGAGAAGATCGAGATGAAGGCCAACGGCGAGGAGCGCGTTCGGGCCATCCTCGACGTGCTGCAGACGAAGTTCGTCAAGCGCGGCCTGTCGCTGAAGGCTCTGGACGCGGGCGAGCCCCAGCTGTCCGGCAAGGAGTACAAGATCTTCGCGAACGTGAAGGAGGGCATCACCACGGAGGATGCCAAGAAGGTCGCGAAGATCATCCGGGACGAGGGCCCGAAGGGCGTCAAGGCCCAGGTCCAGGGCGACGAGCTGCGCGTCAGCTCCAAGAGCCGCGACGACCTCCAGGCCGTCCAGGCCCTGCTCAAGGGCAAGGACCTGGACTTCGCGATCCAGTTCGTGAACTACCGCTGACGTCCGTCCGGTCGCACCACGGCACGGCCCCGCTCCAGGGCTGGGGAGCGGGGCCGTTCGCATCGGCGGGTGGGGTCAGGGAGCGATGGTGCACCGCCCGCTGGCGCACACCCTCAGGCCGCCACCCAGCCGCCGGTGCTGCGGTGCGCGGCCAGCCCGACCGCGTCGAACTCGTCCACCCGCCCCGCCACGACGCACGCGCCGAGCCGCCGTAGCGCGCGGGAGATCGGGGTGCCCTCGGGGACGGTCTCGAACTCCCCACTGGTGAGCGGTCCGAGGGCCACCCGCCCGTCCTCCCAGACGGCGGCGCGCTGGGTACCGCTGCCGCCGAAATACTCGGCCTCGACGCAGGCGATCGGCCCGGCCTTGGACCAGGCGGCGAGCCGCAGTTCGAAGCCGTCCGAGTGCCAGCCGAACCCGGCCCCGCCGCCGACTTTGGGCACGGCGCCATCGCCCTGCAGCGCCGCCAGCACGGCGGAGGTGACCGGGATCAGGGCCAGCCCCTGGGCCAGCGGCACCACCCGGGCCGCCGGTACCTCTGCAGCCGCCACCGTCAGCAGCTCCAACGTGCCTATCAGCGCCTGGAGTTCATAGGACATGCCGGACATGGTGTCCCACCGCACTGACAGTCCGCCCGGAATTTACGATTCCGTGGCCGCTCGGAGACCGTAGAGCATGGTGAAGAGGGTCACGTCTATCGCATCATCGGACATACTCGGTCCTTCTTCGGCCAGTTCGTCGAAGATTTCGGCCAGTTGGGAGCGCAGACGGGTCAGTCGGTCCGGGTCGAGCCGGAGGGTGGAGTGCGCGAACACGGCGCGCGAAGTGCCCGAGCCGTCCTTCGGGGTGCTGAAGTCCAGTCGGCCGTCGGCCACGTGGGCGCGGAAGTCGGCGCGGACCCGGTCGATCGCGGCCACCATGGCGTCGTACGCCTCGGAGCGCGCCGGGGAGTCGGTGGTGAAAATCTCCGGGGCGAGCCAGATCGAATCCTGGGCGGCCCGGTAGCGGCTCTCCACGATGCCGGAGACCAGCCGGGTGCCGGCCACCAGGATCAGTCCGGCCTTCTCCAACTGCTTGATATGCCGGTAGAGCTTGGTCTGCGGCTCGTCGAGCTCGACGGCGAGCTCCTTGGCGGTCAGCGGCCGCTCCTCGGCGGACTTCAGGGCGCCGAGGATGGCCAGGCGCAGCGGGTCGGCCAGCGCCTTGAGCACCGCGACATCGCCCACCTGGCGCTCCTTGACCCAGGCGGCGGGCTGCTCGTCCCCGTCGGCGGGTTCCAGTTCGTGCTCGACCACGGGCCCAGCCTTCCAGATCGGCCGCGTCGACCGCAATCACGACTCGGTGAGCACTCACTCTTGCGCAATCAATCATGTCTTCGACATCATTCACCCTAACGTGAACGATCGTGGGAAGCGCGAACGATGGGGGCGGGGACATGACGGAGCACACCACGACGAGGGCCGAGCAGGCGGCGGAACCCCGGCGGGCCGACGCACCACCGCCCGTCCCGCTCCGACGCAACCTGCGGTTCCAGGCCCTGTGGGTCGGCCAGTCCTGCGCGACCCTCGGCATGAGGATCGGCGACACCGCCTTCCCGCTGCTGGTCCTCGCACTCACCGGCTCCTCCACCGCCGCCGGGGCCTTCGGCGCCGTACAGATGGCCACCACCCTGGTGCTCGGCGTCCACGGCGGCTCGGTCGCCGACCGGCGGGACCGCCGCCGGGTGCTGATCATCTCCGACACCGCCCGGCTGCTGGCCCTCGCCAGCGTCCCGGTCGCCCTCGCCCTCGGCCGGCTGGCCCTGGTCCACCTGCTGCTGGTCGCCGCCGTAATCGGCGCGACCATCGCCTACACCGGCCCCATCCGGCTGCTGGCGCTGCGTTCGGTGGTCGCACCCGAGCAGCTGCCGCAGGCACTGGCCCAGGACGAGGCCCGGATGAGCGGCGCCGCACTGGCCGGTCCGCCGCTGGCCGGGTTCCTGTTCGGGCTCGGCCGCTCAGTGCCCTTCCTCGGCTCCGCACTCGCCTCGCTGATCGCACTGACCTCCGCATTCGTGGTGCGCTTCCCGAGCCCGGCCGCGCCGGAGAGGAAGGCGGAGGGCGGCGCGCTGGCCGGCTTCCGCCTCCTCGCCGCCTCCCCGCTGCTGCGGCCCGCCCTGGCCGTCCTGCTGGTGATCAACCTGACCGGGGCCGCGCTCGTGCTGCCCGTCATGGTGCTGCTGCGCGAGCACGGCACCAGCAGCGGCGGGATCGGCCTGGCGCTGGCCGGCGAGGCGGTCGGGGCGCTGGCCGGAACGGTCCTGGTCTCCCGGCTGCACCGGCTGGCCGGCCCCGGCGTCCTGCTTCTGGCGGTGGCCTGGACCGCCGTGCCGGTGCCGCTGGCGCCGCTGCTGCCCGGCGGGGCGGTCACCGTCTTCGCCGCACTGTTCGTCTTCGGCGCGGGCGTCCCGGCCCTGCGGGTGATGCTCGACCTGCTGGTGTTCCGGCAGGTGCCGGACCAGCTCCGCGGTCGGGTGATCGCCGCGACCGTGACGCTGCTCACCGCGGGGATGCCCGCCGGGGCCTTCGCCGCCGGCCTGCTGCTGGACCACTTCTCCCCCGCCGTCGCGCTGGCGGCGATCGCCGGCGTGCTCGCCGCCGCCCTGGTGCCCGCGACCGCGAGCCGAACGCTGCGCCGCGCGGTCTGGCCCGCCACCGCCCCGGCTTCCCCGCAGGACTGACAGCAGGGCCGACCTCAGGACTGATCACAGCGCCGACCGCGGCTGACCGGGCATCACCCGCACGGGCGTACGCCGCATGCGGGGCCCCCGGCGACCGGGTCAACTGGCCGGGTACGGCCCACCCCCGGGGCCCCTACCGGCGACCACCCCGCGCAGCCGACCGGGGCCGCACCGGAGGCTCAACCAGGCGCAGTGGAGGAACGGGATGTCCAGCGGCGTCGGCGGGCCGGCCCAGCGGCCCGTGCTGTCCGACGGCCAGGTGATGCAGGCCGAGGCGATCACGCTCTCGGCGTGCTGCCCGGACAAGATCGCCGTCCAGGACCGGATCGACGACCTCGACCTGCGCGGCACCGTGCGCCAGTGACGCTCCGCACGCCACACCGCACGCCAGCAGCCCCTACAGTCCCCCCGCAGCCCTCAGGAGCCCCGCATGACCGACGAACTCGCGGATCGAATAGCCGAGTTGATGCCCCGAGCGCAGACCGACCTGGCCGAGCTGGTGGCCATCCCGTCCGTCGCCGACCCCCGGCAGTACCCGCCGGAGAAGTGCCGGGAGGCAGCCGAGTGGGTCGCCGCCGCCTTCACCGAGGTCGGCCTGCGCGACGTCCACCTGGAGGAGACCCCGGACGGCAGCCACGCGGTGATCGGCCACCGCCCGCCCCCGCCCGGCGCCCCGACCGTGCTGCTCTACTGCCACTACGACGTCCAGCCCCCGCTCGACGACGCCGCCTGGACCTCCCCGCCGTTCCGGCTCACCGAGCGCGACGGCCGCTGGTACGGGCGCGGCGCCGCCGACTGCAAGGGCAACATCGTCATGCACCTCACCGCGCTGCGGGCGCTCGGCGACGACGTTCCGGTCGGCCTCAAGCTGCTGGTCGAGGGCTCCGAGGAGCAGGGCACCGGCGGTCTGGAGGAGTACGTGCCCCCGCACGCCGGGGAGCTGCACGCGGACGCCCTGCTGATCTGCGACACCGGCAACGCCGCGGTCGGCGTCCCCACCGCCACCACCTCGCTGCGCGGGGTCGTCAATGTGGTGGTCACCGTGCAGGCGCTCAGGGGCGACGTGCACTCCGGCATGTTCGGCGGCCCCGCCCCGGACGCCCTGGCCGCGCTGATCCGGATGCTCGACTCGCTGCGCGACGCCGACGGCGGCACCCGGATCAACGGCCTCGACGGCGACGGCACCTGGAGCGGTGTCGGGTACGACGAGACGCGGTTCCGCACCGACGCCGGGGTACTGGACGGCGTCGGACTGACCGGCTCCGGGACCGTCGCCGACCGGCTCTGGGCCCGCCCGGCCGTCACCGTGCTCGGCATCGACTGCCCGCCCGTGGTGGGCTCGGCCGCAGCCGTCCCGGCCACCGCCCGGGCCCGGTTGAGCCTGCGGGTGCCGCCCGGCACCGAGGCCCGCTCCGCCCAGGACGCGCTGGTCGCCCACCTGGAGGCCGCCGCGCCCTGGAGCGTGCGGGTGGAGGTTGAGCGGGAGAGCGCCGGCTCGCCGTTCCGCGCCGACACCGGCGGACCCGCGTACGCCGCGCTGGACAAGGCGATGCGGGAGGTCTACGGCAAGCCGATGTCCCTCCTCGGCCAGGGCGGTTCGATCCCGCTCTGCAACGTCCTCGCCACCGCCTTCCCCGAGGCGGAGATCATCCTGATGGGCGTCGAGGAGCCGCGCTGCCTGATCCACGCGCCGAACGAGAGCGTCGACCCGGGTGAGATCCGGCAGATGGCCCGCGTCGAAGCTCTGTTCCTCCGGCACTTCGCCAACTCTCACTGAACGTGCTGGAGTTGAAGCAAGCCCGTCCGGACCCCGAGGAGGAAGAGCCGTGCCCCGTCCGTTCACCACCGAGGACTACACCGCCCGGATGACCCGGGCCTGCGCCGACGCCACCGCCGCGGGGCTGGCCGGCCTGGTGGTCGCCCCCGGCCCCGACCTGACCTACCTGTGCGGCTACCAGCCCACCGCGATCACCGAGCGGCTGACCGCCCTGGTCCTCACCGCCGGGCGCGGACCCGCCCTGGTCGTCCCCAAGCTGGAGCGCCCGGACGCCGAGAAGGCGCCAGGCGCCCCGGCCGTCGAACTGCTCGACTGGTCCGACGGCGAGTGCCCGTACGCCGCCGCCCACCCGCTGTTCGACCCGGCCGGGCGGTACGGCATCTCCGACAACGCCTGGGCGATGCACCTGCTCGGCTTCCAGGCCGCGCTGCCCGGCGCCGCCTTCACCCCGCTCACCGAGGCCCTGCCGATGCTGCGCGCGGTCAAGGGCGCCGAGGAACTGGAACGCCTGGCCGCGGCCGGCGGCGCCGCGGACGCCGCCTACCGGGGCATCCTGGAGGTCTCCTTCGCCGGTCGCCGGGAGACCGACGTGGCCGCCGACCTCGGCGCGCTGCTCATCCAGTACGGGCACAGCCAGGTCGACTTCACCGTGGTCGGCTCCGGCCCCAACGGCGCCAACCCGCACCACGAGGCCGGGGACCGGGTCATCCGGCCCGGCGACACCGTGGTGCTGGACTTCGGCGGTCTCAAGGGCGGCTACGGGTCGGACACCACCCGCACCGTGCACGTCGGACCGGACGTCCCGGCCGAGGTGCGGAAGGTGCACGACCTGGTCCGGCTCGCCCAGCAGACCGCGTTCGAGGCGGTCCGCCCCGGGGTGAGCTGCCAGGAGATCGACCGGACCGCCCGCCGGGTGATCACCGAGGCCGGCTACGGCGAATACTTCATCCACCGCACCGGCCACGGCATCGGCATCACCACCCACGAGCCGCCGTACCTGGTCGAGGGCGAGGAGCGGCCGCTGGTGCCCGGGATGTGCTTCTCGATCGAGCCCGGGATCTACCTGCCCGGAAGGTTCGGGGTGCGGATCGAGGACATCGTCACCGTCACCGCGACCGGCGGCCGACGCTTCAACAACACTCCGCACGAACTGGGCATCGTGGCCTGAACCGCCCCGCCCCGCCGTCCGGCATTCGGGACTCTGGCCCGGCAACCTTGACCCAACTGTGCGATTTTCTTACGAGCCGGTCATCGTTCACCCAGAGTCCTCCAAGCTTGCGTTGCTAGTTTCAGTGGGCATGACCAAGCTGCTCAGCCCGGCCCCGCCGCCCCCGGCGCGGGCCGGGCGACTGCGACCCGCGACCGCCCGCCCCCGCTGCACCGGACCGGCGAGACTCCGGCTGCTGGCGTGGCCGGTTTACCTGACCTGCCTCGTCTGGTTCCTGAACACCCAGGGCATGGCCTTCGCCAACGACGTGGTCTTCCTCTGGCTGATCGGCGCGCTGCTGACCGCCGCCGTGCACAGCGGGCACGGCCCGCGCGGCTTCCTGCTGGTGCTGCGCGACTGGGTACCGGTGATGGCCGTGGTCTGGGCGTACTCACTGCTGCGCGGCTACGGCGCGCACACCCCGTGGGCCCCGCACTGGCTGCCCCAGCTGCGCGCCGACGAGGTGCTCGGCTTCGGCGAGACCTGGACCGTACGGATCCAGCACGCGCTCTACACCCCCGGCTCGCCGCACTGGTACGACTACGCAGCGACGGTCGTCTACCTCTCGCACTTCCTCGTGGTCTTCATGCTGCTCGCGCTGCTCTGGCGGCGCTCCCACCACCGCTTCCGACAACTGCTGGCCTGCTACTTCACCCTGACCTTCGCCGGCTTCGCGACCTACCTGCTCTACCCGGCCGACCCGCCGTGGCTGGTCGCCCAGCAGGGCAACCTGCCGCCGCTGCACCGGGTGGTCTGGGAGACCATCTCCACCACGGGGCTGCCCCAGGCCGACTCTCTGCTGGAGAACGGCAGCCAGTTCGCCAACGACGTCGCCGCGATGCCCTCGCTGCACTCCGCCTACCCGGCGATGCTGCTGTTCCTCTTCTGGCCGACCGCCCGGCCCTGGCTGCGGGCGCTGCTGGTCGCCTATCCGCTGGCGATGGCGTTCACCCTGGTCTACGGCGCCGAGCACTTCATCGTGGACGTGTTCGCCGGCTGGGCCTACGCGGCCGTGGTGGTCTTCGGGCTGCGGTGGCTGCGTGACCTCCGTACCGCGCGTTCGGCGCCCAGGGCAGACTTGGCCGCGTGCAGTCCGATTCCGTGAAGGCGCCGCCCGTCAAGGCCCGGTCGCCGATGAAGCCCACGCCCGAGCAGCTGCGGGCCGCCCAGGACACCACCATCCCGGACATCACCGGGCCCGGGCTGCGGGTGCTGTTCTGCGGCATCAACCCGGGCCTGTGGTCGGGCGCCACCGGGCACCACTTCGCCCGCCCCGGCAACCGCTTCTGGCCCGCCCTGCACCGCTCCGGCTTCACCGAGCGCCAGTTCCGCCCGGACGAGCAGGGCGAGCTGCCCGCGCTCGGCCTCGGCATCACCAACGTCGCCCCGCGCACCACCGCCAAGGCGGACGAACTCACCTCCGAGGAGCTGCGCGAGGGCGGCGCCGCGCTCACCGAGCGGGTGCTGCGGCTGCGGCCGAAGATCCTGGCAGTGCTCGGCATCGGCGCCTACCGGACGGCCTTCGGGCGGCGGCAGGCCGCGATCGGACGCCAGCCGGAGGGCATCGGCGACACCGAGGTGTGGGTGCTGCCCAACCCGAGCGGGCTCAACGCCCACTACACCCTGGACGCGCTGGCCGCGGAGTTCCGCAAGCTCCGGGAGAGCATCGGCGAGCAAGGGACGGTCTGACAATTCGCGGCGCGCCCGGCCGGAATCGTCAGACCCGCCCTAAGCCGCGGTCAGGCCCTCCGGCAGCGGCAGCGCGCGCAGCTCGCGGATCAGCGCCCGGACGGCGGCCGTACCGGCCAGCTCGGGCGTGGTGACGTACCCGACGAAGCGGCTGGGCGGGTTCGGGCCGAGATCGGTGACGGCCAGCCCGGGCGGGGCGCCGAGCAGCGCCGTCCGGGGCATGACCGCCATACCGAGGCCCTGGGCGACCAACGAGAGGGCCACCGTGTCGTCCTCCGCGTCGACGGTCGCCGGCGGCAGCCAGTCCTGCCGCTGCCACCAGTCCCTGGTGTAGGAGTCGCAGTTCTCCGCCCAGTCCACCAGCGGCAGCCCGCGCGGCGCAGGGTGGTCCTGCGGGTGCGCCAGCGCGTACGACTCCCGGTACAGGCGCACCGCGACCAGGCCGGGGACGGGCGGCGGGCCGCCGGCGTCCAGGGTGGCCAGCCCGAGGTCGGCACGGCCGTCGGCGACCTCCCCGGCGGTGCCCCGGCCGAGCTCCCGGACGATCCGCACCCGCGGGGTCAGCCCGGGGTGGCGGGCGGCGAGCCCAGCCAGGACGGGCGGCAGCAGCTGGGCGGCGGCGCTGCGGAAGGCGGCGATCCGCAGCTCTCCGGTCAGCGGACCGCCGTCCGTGCCCGCGCCGCGCACCTCCGGGCCCATCGCGGCCAGCATCCGCAGGATCCGTCGGGCGTACGCCACCGCCCGCGCGCCGGCCTCGGTGGGTCGGGCGCCATGGCGCCCGCGGTCGAAGAGCACCGTGCCGAGCTTCCGTTCACAGGCGCGCACGGCGTGCGAGACGGCGGACTGGGTGGTGTCCAGGCGCGCGGCGGCCGCCGTGAAGCTCTGCTCCTCCTCGACGGCGACCAGAACGCGCAGCTCGTGCGGGGCGAGATCGGTCATGCGGGCGAATCTACCGACATCGACCGGCATCCATCGACTCCGTTCATGGAAGGCTCCGACCCATCGACGCTGCCCCCTGCCCGGCCGCTCCCCCGCTTCCTACGGTGATCACATCCCGCCCGACCTCCACCCGTACGGAGCACCGCCGATGTCCCGCCCCACCGCCCGCGCCGTCCACCTGGTCTGCCGCCCCTCTGGCGCGCCGAGGGCCGAGAACTTCGCCTTCGTCGACGAGACCGTCCCGGCCCTCGCCGCGGGCGAGGCGCTGGTCGAGAACCTCTACCAGTCCGTCGACCCCTACATGCGCGAGGAGATGGACGAGGGCGGCTGGGCGCTGCACGCACCGCTGGAGGGACGCACCCTCGGCCGGGTGGTGGAGTCCCGGGCAGACGCGCTGCCGGTCGGCGCCCTGGTCTTCCACCGGCAGGCCTGGAGCACCCACTCGGTGGTAACCGCCGAGCGCGCCAACCTGCTGCCCGACTTCGTCGGCGTCCCGCTCAGCGCCCACCTCTCGATCCTCGGTGGCACCGGCCTGTCCGCCTGGGTCGGCCTGACCCGGATCGCCCGGCTCCAGCCCGGCGAGACCCTGTTCGTCTCGGCCGCGGCCGGGGGCGTCGGCACCGCCGCCGGCCGGATCGCCCGGCTGCTCGGCGCCGGACGGATCATCGGCAGCACCGGCTCCGCCGCCAAGGCCGCCCACCTCACCGGGCACCTCGGCTTCGACGCCGCCTTCGACTACCACGACGGCCCGATCGCCGACCGCCTGCGCGAGGCCGCCCCGGACGGGCTGCACGTCTACCTGGACAACGTCGGCGGCGACCACCTGGAGGGCGCCATCAGCGCGATGCGCGACCGCGGCCGGATCGCCTGGTGCGGCGCCGTCGCCCAGTACGACAACCCGCAGGACCCGCCGCCCGCGCCGCGCAACCTCTACGACATCGTCGGGAAGAACCTGCGGCTGGAGGGCTTCCTGGTCCGCGACCACCTGGACGCCCTTCCCGAGCTCTACGACTTCCTCGTCCCGCACCTGCGCTCCGGCGCCCTCGTCCCGGACGAGACGGTCGTGGACGGCTTCGACCACGTGGTGGACGCCTTCCTCGGCATGCTGCGCGGCGCCAACACCGGCAAGATGATCGTCCGGATCGGCGGCTGACACAGCCCCGGCCCTACAGCGGGGTGACCGCCTTCAGCACCACCAGCAGGGCCACCGCCGCGTTGAGCGCGCACAGTGCCGAGGCCGCCGTACCGACCGCGGCGACCATCGCCGCCAGGCCCGCCGGGGTCTTGGCCGGCGGCCAGTTGCGGGCCGTCGGCACCGGGCCGAGCAGCGCCGCCACCCGGCGCGGCACCGGTCCCGGCGCGGCCGCCGGCGCGGCGAAGGCCGCGAAGCCGGGCGCCGGGGCGGCGTGCGAGACCAGAGCCGCCCGGGCCACCGCCCGCGCGGTGATCCGCCGGTCCCCCACCGCCTGGGCCGACTCCTCGTCCGCCCAGCGCTCCGCGCTGAACGCCACCGCGTCCTGCAGCGGCCGCAGGAACGGGTTGACGCAGGCGGCGAGCTGGGTGGTCAGCAGGTAGCGGTGGTGCCGGTGGCGCAGGTGTGCCCGCTCGTGCGCGAGCAGCGCCTCGCGCTCGTCCTCGGCCAGCCCGTCCAGCATCCCGGTGGAGACCACCACCCTGCCGCGCGAGCCGGGCAGCGCGTAGGCGTACGGGCTGCGGTCCGGCAGCACCGCGAGGTCGCCGGCCTCGGCCGGCCCCTCGGGCAGCCCGGCCAGCGCGCGCCTCGCCCGGGAGCGGACCCGCAGATGCCGCACGACCGTCCGGACACAGGCGAAGCCGACCAGCACCAGCAGCCACATCGCTGCCGTACCGACCGTCTCGTGGTACGGCAGCGCGTGCCGTACCACCGGGTCGGACCAACTGTCCGGCAGCGGGTTGCCGGGGATCTGCGCGGTGCCCACCACGCCGATCAGCCCGAGGCAGAGCACGCTGCAGACCGCCATCACCGCACTGATCACGGTCATCAGCCGGGCCGCACCGCGCGGGTGCAGGTGCTGCTCGGTCAGACGCGCGATCGGCACCGCGGTCAGCGGCAGGATGAGCGGGAGGAAGACGAAGAAGCCCACGGGTCAGCTCTCACGGTCGGCCGCTGCCGGATCGGCGGACGCGGCGTCCAGCAGCGCCCGCAGCAGTTCCTCGTCGTGCGGCAGCAGCGCGCTGACGAAGCTGGCCAGGACGGCGTCCCGGTTCGCCTCGCCGTCGAGCATCCGGCGCATCCGCAGCGCGGCCAGTCCGGCGGCGTCGGCGGAGGCCTGCCACAGGTAGGAGCGGCCGGAGCGGCTCCGGGAGACGGCGTTCTTGGCGTGCAGCCGGGACAGGATGGTCATCACCGTGGTGTACGCCAGGTCGCCCTCCAGGCGTTCCTGGACCCACCCCGCGGTGGCCGGGCCGGGCGCCTGCTGGAGCACCGCCAGCACCTGTGCCTCCAACTCGCCCTGACCGCGTCGTCGGGTCGGCGCGTCCCCGGCCGCCGGGGCGTGCCTCTCGTCTGCCATGACGGCCCACTCCCTCCGGATGCCGCGCCCGGACCGACGGGGCGCGGGCTCATCCTAACGAGCGGGAGGCTGCTCCGGACGGCTCACCGCGAGGGTTCGCAGGCGCACCAGGTGGCGACGACGGGCCCTCAGGCCCGGGCCCGCTGGGTGACGGCGATGCAGACCAGCACCACCACCGCCGTCACCGGCGCGGCCGTCGGCAGGTCCTCACCCAGCAGCAGCACCGACCAGACCAACGTCAGCAGCGGCTGCGCGAGCTGCAACTGACTGGCCCTCGGCACGCCGATCCCGGCCATCCCCCGGTACCAGAGCACGAAGCCGCCGAACTGCGAGACCGCCGCGATGTACGCCAGCCCGACCAGTGCCTTCGCGCCCACCTGCACCGACTCCGTGGCCAGCCCGAACACCGAGGTCAGCACCATCGCGGGCAGCGCGGCCACCACCGCCCAGGCGATCACCTGGGCACCCGGCACGTCCCGGGACAGCCGCCCGCCCTCGGCGTAGCCGGCCGCGCAGATCACCACGCCGACGAACAGGTAGAGGTCGGCGACGGTCGGCCGGCCGTGGCTCTGCAACAGGGTGAAGGCGAGCACGGCCGCCGCACCGGCCAGCGCCGCCGCCCAGAACGCCCGGGACGGCCGGCGGCCGGTGCGCAGCGCCGCGACCACCGCGGTGGCAAGCGGCAGGACGCCGATGACCACCGCCGAGTGGGCGGTCGAGGAGGTTCGCAGGGCGAGCGTGGTCAGCAGCGGGAAGCCCAGGACGCAGCCGCCGGAGACCGTCAGCAGGCCGGGCCACTGCCGGCGCTTCGGCAGCGGGGCGGCGGCGGCCAGCAGGTAGAGGGCGGCCAGCGCCCCGGCCAGGGCGCCGCGCAGCCCGGTCGAGGTCCACGGGCCGAAGCCGGTCAGGGACCACGCGGTGGCGGGGAAGCTGAGCGAGAAGGCGGCCACCCCGAGGGCGGCGAGGGCGGTGCCGGAGGCGAGGCCGTGCTGAGGTGCTATCGCCCGGGGCAGGGTAGCGCTATCTTGTGCCGTCATCGGTAGCTGCCGAGGACGCCGTGCAGTTCGCGGTGCAGGGCGGCGACGGCGGCGGTGCGGCGGTCGCGCAGTTCGGCGCCGAGGGCACGCAGGTGGCGGGCCCAGGCCGGGTCGGAGACCAGTTCGAGGGTCGCCTCCTGGAGCGGCCGGGGCACGAAGAAGCTGTCCACCACCTGGGTGGCCCGCAGCCCGGCCGAGCCCCCGGCCCCGCACCTGCGCCTCAGCTACGCGGCCGCCGACAGTCCGGCGGCGGTGGCGGAGGGGGTCCACCGGCTGCGGACGGCGTACGAGGAGGTCGCGGGCTGAGGCACCCGCGGTCCGTCAGCCGCGGTAGCCGGCCATCCGCTCCAGCCGGGCGATCCGCTCAGCCATCGGCGGGTGGGTGGAGAACAGCCGGGCGCCGGCCTCGCCGGGGCGGAACGGGCTGGCGATCATCATGTGGCTGGCGGTCTGCAACTGGGGCTCCGGCGGGAGCGGGAGCCGGCGGGTGCCGGCGTCGAGCTTGCGGAGGGCGCTGGCCAGGGCGAGCGGGTCGCCGGTGATGCGGGCGCCGTCGGCGTCGGCCTGGTACTCGCGGGAGCGGCTGACGGCCATCTGGATCAGTCCGGCGGCGATCGGGCCGAGGATCATGATCGCGAGTGTCCCGAACAGGCCCGGGCCGTCGTCGTCCTCGTCCCGGCCGAAGGGGATCAGCCAGGCGAAGTTCACCAGGAACATCACCACCGAGGCCAGCGCCCCGGCGACCGAGGAGATCAGGATGTCCCGGTTGTAGACGTGGCTCAGCTCGTGCCCGAGCACGCCGCGCAGCTCGCGTTCGTCCAGGATCTGCAGGATGCCCTCGGTGCAGCAGACCGCCGCGTTGCGCGGGTTGCGCCCGGTGGCGAAGGCGTTCGGGGCCGGGGTCGGGGAGATGTAGAGGCGGGGCATCGGCTGGCGGGCCGAGGTGGAGAGCTCGCGCACGATCCGGTACAGCCCCGGGGCCTCGAACTCGCTGACCGGCCGGGCCCGCATGGCCCGCAGTGCGATCTTGTCGCTGTTCCAGTAGGCATAGGCGTTGGTCCCGAGCGCGACCAGCAGGGCGATCGCGAAGCCGCTCCGGCCGAAGAAACTACCGATCACCAGGATCAGCGCCGAGAGGCCCCCGAGCAGAACGGCGGTCCTCAGTCCGTTGTGCCGGCTGTGCACGTCAGGCCCTCCAGTGGTGCGGTGGGGAAGCCCTTTCTGCCTCGTCCCTCTTGCCCGGTCAACGGGCGGGGCCCGGGACCTTGTTCCCTTGTGACCGACGCGACACCCGCCCGGGCGTCACCGGCACCCCGTCCGGCAGCTCAGAACAGACTGCCGCCCGCCACCTGGAGGACCAGCTGCGGCGCCACCGAGAGCACCACCGCCGCCGAGGCGGTCAGCCCCAGCGTGGCGGCCAGGCTGACCGGCATCCGTCGCCCGGCGCCGCCCTCGGCGACCGCCTCGGCGCCCGCCGGGGCGAACAGCCGGGCCGTCCACAGCAGGTAGTAGTACAGAGCGATGACCACATTGACGGCCATCACCACGGCCAGCCAGCCCAGCCCGGCGTCCACCGCCGCGCGGAACACCACGACCTTGCCGAACAGGCCGACCACTCCCGGCGGCAGCCCGGCCAGGCAGAGCAGGAAGAAGGCCAGCGCCAGCGCCGTCCAGCGGTTGCGGGTGAACAGGCCGCGGAAGTCGTCCACGCTGGTCCCGGCCCGGCGGCCGACGGCGGCGACCACACCGAAGGCGCCGAGGTTCACCACGCCGTAGATCAGCGCGTACGCGGCGGTCGCGCCGAGCGGGTCGACCCCGGTGGGCGCGTAGCCGGCCGCGGCGAGTGGCACCAGCAGGTACCCGGCCTGGCCGACCGAGGACCAGGCGAGCAGCCGCACCGCGCTGTACCGGGTGTCGAAGCGCTGCCGCAGCGCGCCGACGTTGCCGACCGTCATGGTGCCGGCGGCCAGCACGGCGAGCGCCAGGCCCCAGGTGTGGGCGTACGGGCGGAAGGCGATGGTAGTGGCGAGCGCGAGGCCGGACAGGCCGGCCGCCTTGCCGACCACCGAGAGGTAGCCGGCCACCGGCAGCGGGGCGCCGGTGTAGGTGTCGGGCACCCAGAAGTGGAACGGGACGGCGGCGACCTTGAAGGCGAAGCCGACCAGGGTCAGCACGGCCCCCGCCTCGGCCAGCGGCTTGAGCTGGCCGGGCGCGTGCTCCAGGCCCTGGGCGACGGCGCCGAGGTGCAGGCTGCCGCTGGCGGCGTAGACGAAGCCGATGCCGAGCAGCATCACCGCGGTCGCGGTCACCGAGGAGACGAAGAACTTGAGCGCGGCCTCCGCGCCCCGGCCGTCCCGGCGCAGCGCGACCAGGGCGAAGGCGGGCAGCGAGGCGACCTCCAGGGCGATCACCATGGTGGCGAGGTCGCGGGAGGCGGGCAGCAGGGCGGCGCCGGTGGCGCTGGAGAGCAGCAGGAACCAGTACTCGCCGCGGGGGAGCCCCGCGGCGGAGCCGCCGGTCGATGCCGCGTCGTCCACCGTGTGCATTGACAGCAGCGCGGCGATCAGCGCGCCGCCGAGGGCGAGCAGCTGGAACACCAGGGCGAAGTGGTCGGCGACGTACGAGCAACCAGCGCTGTCGGTGCCGCCTGTTACGTTCTGCACACAGAAGGTCGCTCGGGGCGATCCGCCGGTGAGCGGAAGGAGTGCGATGAGGGCGAGGGCGAGTCCGGCCGCGGTGAGGCGGCCGAGCCACTTCTTGTGCCGCTCGGGCAGGAACAGGTCGGCGACCAGGACGGCGAGGGCCGCCACGGCGGCGATCAGCGGGGGCGCGATCGCCACCCAGTCCACGGACTGGATCAGGCTGCCCGGGTTGGCTACGGCGAGGGAGGTCACAGTGTGCTGCCCCGTGGAGTGAGGTCCGAGTGCGGCGGTGTGGGCTGCGAGCACGGTCAGCCACCCCCGAGGAGGTGCTTGACGGCGGGGTTGGAAAGGCCGAGCAGGAGCGCGGGCCAGAGGCCGGCGAGCAGGGTGAGCGCGGCCAGCGGCGTCCAGCTGACGGCCTCGTACGGGCGCAGGTCGGCCAGTTCGGCCACCGGTGCGGGTTGCTCGGGGTCGCCCATGCAGACGCGCCTGACCACGATCAGCAGGTACGCGGCGGTGAGGAGGGTGCCGAGGCCGGCCAGGACCATGTAGGTGACGAAGGCGGGACGCGACAGGCCGTCGGCCGGGTGGAAGGCGCCGAACATGGCGAGCACCTCGCCCCAGAAGCCGGCCAGGCCGGGCAGGCCGAGGCTGGCGACGGCGGCGAAGGCGAGCAGTGCGCCGATCCGGGGCGCCCGGCCGTACAGGGCCGCACCGGTGGCGCCGGAGAGGGTGTCGAGGTCCGCCGTGCCGTAGCGGTCCTTGATCGCTCCGACGAGGAAGAACAGCAGGCCGGTGATCAGACCGTGGGCGATGTTGGCGAACAGTGCGCCGTTCACGCCCACCGGGGTGAGGGAGGCGATGCCGAGCAGTACGAAGCCCATATGGCCGACGGAGGAGTACGCGATCAGGCGCTTGAGGTCGCCCTTGGAGCCGGGGCGGGCCAGCGCCAGACAGGCCAGCGAGCCGTAGACGATGCCGACGGCGGCGAAGGCACCCAGGTAGGGGGCGAGCGTCGCGGTGCCGTCCGGCACGGCCGGGAGGAGGACGCGGACCAGACCGTACGTACCCATCTTCAGCAGCACACCGGCGAGCAGCACCGAGCCGACCGTCGGGGCGGCGGTGTGCGCGTCGGGGAGCCAGCTGTGCAGCGGCCAGGCGGGGGCCTTGACCGCGAGCCCGACCATGATCGCCAGCGCGGCGATCACCTGGGTGGTGTGGCTCAGGCCGTTGCCGTGCCCGGCGGCCAGGGCCTGCATGTCGAAGGTGCCGGCCTTGCTGCCGATCAGCAGGAAGCCGAGCAGCATCACGGCCGAGCCGAGCAGCGTGTAGAGGATGAACCGGTTGGCGGCCGGGACCTTCGCGCCGCTCCCCCAGCGGGCGATCAGGAAGTACATCGGGATCAGCACGATCTCGAAGGCCAGGAAGAAGAGCAGGAGGTCCAGCACCGCGAAGGTGGCGAGCATGCCGACTTCGAGGAGGAGGAACAGCCCGACGAAGGCCTGCGCGGACGGGCTGCGCTCGTCAGTTGCTCCGCCCCGGGCCTTCCCGTCCGGCAGCCGCTTCTCCGAGTACAGCGCGCAGAGGAAGGTGAGCAGCGAGGTCAGCACGACCAGCGGCATCGAGACGCCGTCCACGCCGAGGTGGAAGCGCACGTGCAGGGCCGGGATCCAGGACACGTCGGTGGTGGCCTGCATCCGGGCCGGGTGGTCGTGGTCGAAGCCGGCCGCGAGGGCGACGGTGAGCAGGAACACCGCGCCGGTGACGACGGAGTTCAGCCGCAGTGCCCGCCGGTCGGCGACGGCCCGGTCCGGCCCGAACACCGGCGCCAGGGTGAGCGCGGCGCCGAGCAGAGGCAGCACCAGGAGGGCGATGAGGACTGCGTTCATCGGGGGCTCCCGGGGGCGGCGGTGGCGGGGACGGGGGTGGAGGAAATCAGCACCGGTTACACCGCCACCAGGACGGCCAGCAGGACGGCGGCGGCGAGCAGGGCGCTGAGGTAGGTCTGCGCGTTGCCGGTCTGCGCCAGCCGGACGGCCCGGCCGAGCAGGTTGGCGCCGATCCCGCTGCCCTGGACGTAGCCCTCGACGACCTCGCGGTCGAGGAAGCGGACCAGCTGGGCGGCGGCGGCCACCGGGCGGACGAACAACGCGTGGTACAGCCGGTCCACACCGAAGCCGTGCCGGGCCGGGCCGAACAGCGGCCCGAGCAGGGTGCGCCCGGGGTCTGCGACGATCACCTCGACGGCCGGGGCTCCGGCCTGCTCGGGCACCCGGTCGAAGGCGGCCGGAGCAGGACGGCCGGTGGCCACCCGCGCGGTCGCCGAGCGCCAGGCGCCGTACGCCGCGAGCACACCGACCACGGCGAGCCCACTGCCGGTGACGGCGGTGACCCCGGAGGGACGCAGCGAGCCGCCGTCCAGCAGCGCGGGCAGCGCGTCCGGGAACAGCCCGGCGACGCCGAAGCCCATGGTCGGGACGGCCAGCACCCAGAGCGGCCAGCGCATCGCGGGCGGCTCGGCGGTGGCCGGGTCGGCCTCGTCCAGCTCGGGCGAGTACGGTGCGTCGGCCTCGTGGTCGGCCGAAACAACCGGCACCGCCGCGCCCGCCGGGCTGTGGAAGGTCAGCAGGAACAGCCGGGTCGCGTACGCGCCGGTGAGCAGCGCGGTGAGCGCGGCCGAGATCAGCACGATCCACCCGGCCGCCTGCGGTACCGCCGAGGCCGGGCCGAGCCCGTTGGTCAGCGCCTCGCCCTTGGCCGCGTGCTCGGCGGCGGTCAGCACCGCCTCCTTGCTGAAGAAGCCGGAGAACGGCGGCAGCGGCAGCCCGACCAAGGCGATCAGCGCGATGCCCATCGTCCAGTAGGCGTCCGGCACCCGCTTGCGCAGCCCCGGGACCCGGGACATCGCGGAGATCGAGTTGGTGTGCGCGGCGTGGATCACCACACCGGCGGCCAGGAACAGCAGCGCCTTGAACGCGCCGTGGCTGACCAGGTGGAAGACGGACGCCTCGCGGTCGCCGCTGGCCAGCGCGCCGGCCATGTAGCCGAGCTGGCCGACGGTGGAGTAGGCGAGTACCCGTTTCAGGTCGTCCTGGGCGAGCGCGCAGAGCGCCGAGCCGATCATCGTCACGGCGGCCATCACCGCGAGCACGACCAGCGCCGCACCCGACAGCAGGAACACCGGCATCAGCCGGGCGACCAGGTAGATGCCGGCCGCGACCATGGTGGCGGCGTGGATCAGCGCGGAGACCGGCGTCGGACCGGCCATCGCGTCCGGGAGCCAGGTGTGCAGCGGGAACTGCGCGCTCTTGCCGGCCACGCCGGCGAGCAGCAGCAGGGCGGTCAGCGTCGGGTGGCCGAGCTTGCCCTCACCCGCGGCCGCCAGCACGTCCGGGATCCGGAAGCCGCCGGCGTCCGCGCCGAGCAGGAAGATCCCGAACAGGAACGGCACGTCGCCGAGCTTGGTGACCAGGAAGGCCTTGAGCGAGGCCGAGCGGGCGTCCGCGGTTTCCCAGTGGTGGCCGATCAGGAAGTACGAGCAGACACCCATGACCTCCCAGCCGACCAGCAGCACCATCAGGTCGCCCGAGTAGACCACCAGGAACATCGCGGCGGTGAACAGCGAGACCAGCGCCGCGTACGAGGGGTAGCGCGGGTCCGACTTCAGGTACGCGGTCGAGTAGACCTGGACGCAGGTGGCGACCAGGCCGACCAGCACGGAGATCAGCGAGCTGAAGCCGTCCAGGTGGACGGCCAGCGCGATGTCCGGGCCGCCGGTCGGGGTGAGCCGGGTGGCGGCGTCCAGGGTCTGGCCGGTGCCGAGCTGGAGGGCGACCGCCAGGGCGAGCACGGCCGAGACGGCGACCGGGACTATCGCCAGCGGCCGGGCCAGCCCGGGCGCCTTCCGGCCGACGGCCAGGGTGGCGGCGGCGCCGAGCGCGGGCAGCGCGGGAACGAGGACGGGCAGGGCGAGGTTCATGCGGCGGCCTGGCCCTTCAGCGCCTCGGCTCCGTTCGGCGCCTCCTCGACGGGGAGCGTCTCGGCCGGGTCGCCGAGCGCGGTGGCCCGGTCGATGTCCGCGGTGCCCCGGGTCCGGAACAGCAGCAGGACGATGGCGAGCCCCAGCCCGATCTCGGCGGCGGCGACGGTGATGGTGAACAGGGTGAGCGCCTGCCCGGCGTGCAGCGAGTCGCGCAGCCAGGCGTCGAAGGCGACCAGGTTGAGGTTGACGGCGTTGAGCATCAGCTCGACGGACATCAGCACCAGGACGGCGTTGCGCCGGGCGAGCACGCCGTACACACCGACGCTGAACAGCAGCGCGGCGAGCACGACGGGGTAGGCGAGGTGCATCAGCTCTCCTCCGACGCGGACGACGCGGACGACGCAGAGGACGCGGGCGAGGCGGCGGCGTCCGGGGCGGTGCGCGGCGCGGTCGCGGCGACCGTCCCGTTGGACCCGACCGGCCGCCCGGCGCGCACCTTGCCCGCCCGGGGTACCGGCACCCGCCGCTGGGACCCGCGCGACAGCACGATCGCGCCGACCAGCGCCGCCAGCAGCAGCACGGACAGCGCCTCGAAGGGCAGCACCCAGTGCCGGAACAGGCTGGCCCCGGTGACGGAGGCCGAGCCGCCGCCCTGGCCGAGGTCGATCCAGGAGGTCCGGAAGGCATCGACGACCAGCGTCACCAGCGTCCCGGCCGAGGCCAGTGCCACGACCAGGGCGACCCAGCGGTTCTTGGAGTCGGCGTCCGGCGAGCGCCCGATCGGCGCCTTGGTGAGCATCAGTCCGAACAGCACCAGGACGACCACCGAGCCCAGGTAGATCAGCACCTGCACCCAGGCGATGAACTCGGCCGTGAGCAGCAGGAACTCCACCGCCAGCCCGCCGAGCGCGACCACCAGCCAGAGCGCGGCGTGCACCAGCTGCTTGGTGGTCACGGCGACGATCGCCGAGCCGAGCACCGCGATGCCGACCAGCAGGAAGACGATCTCCTGGCCGGTCGGGGACAGGAACGAACGGGCGGCCGGCTCCAACGAACCGGTCGCCGCGAGAAGCGTGGCAGCGGCGTTCATGCGTCGCCTCCCTTCTCATGGGAAGCAGCCTTCTCTTCCGATTCCGAAGCGGCAGCGGCGGCAGCGGCCGCAGCGGCGGCCGCCAGCTTGTCCGCCGCCTTGCGCGCGGTGGCGATCTCCTTGGGCTCCTCGGCCGCCGGGTCCAGCGCCGGCGGCGCCGGGACGGTCCACATCCACTCGCGCAGCTTCTCCCGCTCATGGGTCAGCTCGTGGATGTCGGTCTCCGCGTACTCGAACTCCGGCGACCAGAACAGCGCGTCGAAGGGGCACACCTCGATGCAGATCCCGCAGTACATGCAGAGCGAGAAGTCGATGGCGAAGCGGTCCAGCACATTGCGGGTGCGGGCCCGGGCGTTCGGCTCGGCGGCGGGCAGCGTCTCCTTGTGGGAGTCGATGTAGATGCACCAGTCCGGGCACTCGCGCGCGCAGAGCATGCACACCGTGCAGTTCTCCTCCAGCAGCGCGATGACGCCGCGCGAACGCGGCGGCAGCACCGGCTGCACGTCGGGGTACTGCGCGGTGACGCTCTTCTTGGTCATCGTCCGCAGCGTCACGGCCAGCCCCTTGGCAAGGCCGACACCGGGGAAACTCATGCGCCCACCTCGCTGCGCTCGGCAGGGGCGTTCGCCCGTACGCACCTTTTGATGATTCGCTCGCTACGCTCGCTCATGAGATCGCCACCTTGATGATGCCGGTGAGGGCCAGCTGGACGAGCGCGAGCGGGATCAGCACCACCCACGCGAAGCGCATCAGCTGGTCCTCGCGCAGACGCGGGTAGGTGACCCGCAGCCAGATGACCACGAAGGCCAGCGCGAAGGTCTTGAGGAGCATCCAGAGCCAGCCGAGCTGGTCCGACATCGGCCCGTGCCAGCCGCCCAGGAAGAGCACCGCCGTCAGCGCGGACACCACCAGGATGCCCGCGTACTCGGACAGCAGGAACAGCGCGAAGCGCAGGCCGGTGTACTCGGTGTACGCGCCGAAGATGATCTCCGAGTCGGCGACCGGCATGTCGAACGGCGGCCGCTGGAGCTCGGCCAGGCCGGCCGTGAAGAACACGAAGGCACCGATGATCTGCCAGGGCAGCCAGTACCACTGCCAGGCGTCCAGGATCCCGGGCAGCGACAGCGTGCCGGCGGCCATCGCCACCGAGGCCGCCGCCAGCACCATCGGCAGCTCGTACGACATCAGCTGCGCGGCCGTCCGCAGACCGCCGAGCAGCGAGAACTTGTTCGCCGAGGCCCAACCGGCCATCAGCTTGCCGATCACGCCGACGCCCATCACGGCCAGCACGAAGAACAGACCGGCGTCGATCGCCTGGCCGACGAGGCCGTTCGGGCCGACCGGGACGGCCAGCAGCACGAACAGGTACGGCAGCAGCGAGACGGCGGGCGCCAGCTGGAAGATCCGGCGGTCCGCCCCGGCCGGGACGATGTCCTCCTTCTGCGCGAACTTCACGCCGTCCGCGAGGAGCTGCGCCCAGCCGTGGAAGCCGCCCGCGTACATCGGGCCGAGCCGGCCCTGCATGTGCGCCATGACCTTGTGCTCGGTCTGGCCGATGACCAGCGGGAAGAGCAGGAAGACGACGAGGGTGGCGACGCAGCGGAGCACCGTGTCGAGCAGGTTCACGAGCCGTCTCCGTCCTGGTCGGCCGCGCCAGCCGAGGTCTCGTCCTTCTGCTCTCCCGGCTCGCCCGGCTTCCCGTCCGACGGCTTCCCGTCGTGGGCGGGCACCGGGTTGTGCCAGGGCGCGTCGGAGGACCGGGGCCGGACCGGAGCGGCGGGCTCGCCCGCTGGCTGGCTGACCGAGCCCTCGGACACCGACCGGGTACGCCGCGGCCGGTCGGCGCGCACGGGCGGGGCGCCCTCGGCCGGAGCGGCCGGCGTCCCAGCGGTTGCGGGAGCCTCGGCACCCGTCTGGCTCGCCGACCCCTCGGACACCGACCGGGTCCGCCGGGGCCGGTCCGCCCGCACCGCCGGCGCGCCCTCGGCACCGGCAGCACCGGCGGCACCAGCGGCTCCGGCAGCCGCCCGGGGCGTCCGCCCCGCCGCGCCCGCCGCCCGCGCACCGCGCGCGGGCCGCTCGGCCACCGGCGGCAGGGTGCCCTTGAGCGGGCCCCACTCGTTCGGGTCCGGCACACCGGCCGGCTGCATCTTGCGCCGGGCCGGCCCGTCGCCGTGGTCCGACTCGCCCGGCTCCTTGGCGCCCGGCCAGGCCTTGGCGACCCGCGCCGCGAGCACGAACTCCTTGCGCAGCGGGTGCCCCTCGAAGCCGTCCGGCAGCAGCAGGGTGGCCAGGTAGGGGTGGCCAGGGAAGTCGATGCCGAACATCTCGTGGGTCTCGCGCTCGTGCCAGGCGGCGCCCGCGTACACCTGGACGGCGCTCGGCAGCGCAGCCTCGTCCCGCGGCACCCGGGTGCGCAGCGCGAGGTGGCGCACGCCCGGCGCCTCGGCGGCGGCCAGGTGCGCGACCACGGAGAAGCCCTCGGCGAGCTCGTCGACGGCGCTCAGCCAGTCGAAGAACGCCAGGCCCAGCACGTCGCGGGCGTTGGTGAGCGCCTCGATCCAGCGCTCGGCCGGGACGTCGACGGTGATCAGCCCGTACGCCTCGGCGCCGGTCGCCCACTCCCCGACCGACGCCGCGTACTGCTCGACGGAAGTCACGAGGCTCCCCCTTCCGGAGAACCCGGCGCCGCCACCAGCGGACGGCGCAGCGCCGCCGCGGGCGCGGTGTAGCGGCCGGGCAGGGACTCGGCGGCGATCTTCTCCTGCAGCTTGAGGATGCCCTGGAGCAGCGCCTCGGGCCGGGGCGGGCAGCCGGGCACGTAGACGTCGACCGGGATGATCTGGTCCACGCCCTTGGTCACCGAGTACGAGTCCCAGTAGGGGCCGCCGGAGTTGGAGCAGGCGCCGAAGGAGATGACGTACTTCGGCTCGGGCATCTGCTCGTAGAGACGCTTGACGGCGGGCGCCATCTTGTCGGTGACCGTGCCGGAGACGATCATCAGGTCCGCCTGGCGGGGCCCGGGCGCGAACGGGATGACACCCATCCGGATGAAGTCGTGCTTGGCCATGGACGCGGCGATGAACTCGATCGCGCAGCAGGCCAGGCCGAAGTTGAAGCACCAGAGGCTGTAGCGGCGGCCCCAGTTGAGCACGACCTTGACCGGGTCGGGTGCGAGCCGCGAGAGCGGGCCGATGCCGCGGCGCTCGACGGCGCCGGGGCGGGAGGGGTCCGGCAGGCCGAGCGGGACGGGGCCGCCCTGCGCGCCGTGCGAGTGGTTGTGCGTCACGTCCATTCCAGAACGCCCTTCTTCCAGGCGTAGAGCAGCCCGACCGCGAGGAAGCCGATGAAGAGGAACATCTCGATCAGCGTTCCGGCGCCGTACCCGGCGGTGGCGAAGACCGTCGCCCACGGGAACAGGTAGATCGCGTCGACCGCGAAGATCACGTACAGGAAGGCGTACACGTAGTAGCGGATCTGGGTGTGCGCCCAGTCCTCGCCCACCGGGTCCACGCCGCACTCGTAGGCGAGGAGCTTCTCCGGCGAGTACACCACCGGCCGCAGCAGCCGGTTGGCGGTGAACGCCACGGTGACGAAGAGCACCCCGACGACGGCCAGCAGGCCCATCGCGGCGTACGCGTCGAAGTAGCCGCTGCCGACCGCCGGGTCGGCCGCGACGGCAGCCGCCTGCTGCCCCTCCATGCCTTCGCCTCCACCTCGGCCGCGAACCCGCCCCTCAAGACAGTTCTACGACTTTTACTCGCCCGCTCTTAACCATGACCAATGCGTGAGTCTAAGGGGACGGCTCAGCTCCGCCCGAACCCTGCCCGCTCCGCGGGACAACCGGTGGACATCGGGGTGCGCGGCCGGGAGCCGGGCAGGGGGTGGGGATAACCCCCGGCCGGGAAGACGCATCACCCCCATGGCACCCCCGGTCCCCGGTTCGGGAAGCTTGGTCCACCAGCTCGACCGACAGGGACGGATGATCCGATGAAGCCGCTGCACCGCCGCGCCGTGGACGCCATCAAGGAGCAGGACGCCCGGATGGAGCGCCCGCCGCTGTACGGTGCGCGGATGTGGCGGCAGGTCGGCCAGCTGATGCTCAACCTGCCGCTCGGCATCGCCGGCTTCGTCCTCGCGGTCACCACGCTCTCGGTCGGCCTGGGCCTGTCGATCACGGTGATCGGCCTGCCGCTGCTGGCCGGCGGGCTGGCCGCCTCCCGCGCCCTGGGCGGGCTGGGCCGGCGCCGGGCACGCTCGGCGTACGGCTCCGCGATCGACGACCCGGAGCCGGTGCTCCCGCGCCGCCCGGGGACGGTCGGCTTCACCATCGCCCACCTCACCGACCTCCTGAACTGGCGCTCGGCGCTCTACAACGTGCTGATGCTGCCCTGGGGCATCCTCAGCTTCACGCTGTCCCTGGTCTCGGTGGTCGTGCTGTGGCCGGTGCTGCCCTGGGTCGTGCGCGCGATGGCGGCGGCCGACCGGATCCTGATCGAGTCCCTGCTCTTCCCCGGTGCCCTGGCCGAGCGGGTGCGCGAGCTGGAGGACGACCGCGGCGCCGTGGTCGACACCGCCGCCGCCGACCTGCGCCGGATCGAGCGCGACCTGCACGACGGCGCCCAGGCCCGGCTGGTCGCGCTGGCGATGGACCTCGGCATGGCCAAGGAGCGGCTGCGCGAGGTGGAGTCCGAGGACGACATGGCGGTCGCGACCCGGATGGTCGACAACGCGCACGGCGAGGTGAAGCTGGCCCTGCAGGAGCTGCGCGACCTGGCCCGCGGCATCCACCCGGCGGTGCTCACCGACCGCGGCCTGGACGCGGCGCTGTCCGCGGTCGCGGCCCGCTGCACCGTGCCCGGCGGGGTGAAGGTGAACGTCGACCTGACCGGGGCGGACGGCGAGCCCGAGCGCCCGGACTCGGCGGTCGAGGGCATCGCGTACTTCACCGTCAGCGAGCTGCTGACCAATGTCTCCAAGCACGCGGGCGCCCGCACCGCCTCGGTCGAGGTCTGGCGCTCGGACCACCAGCTGATGGTGCTGGTCCAGGACGACGGCAGGGGCGGCGCGGCGCCGTACCCGGGCAGCGGCCTGGCCGGGCTGGCCGAGCGGATCCGGGCGGTGGACGGGGTGTTCCTGGTGGACAGCCCGGAGGGCGGCCCGACCACCGTCACCGTCGAGCTGCCCTGGCGCACCCGCGCCGCCCGCCGCTGAGCGGCCGAGGGCAGCACGGAGGAGCCGGGACCCCGTCGAGGCAGTGGGCGGGTCCCGGCGCCGGTCCGGTACGGCCGCCGGCCCGCGGAACCCTTGCGCGGCGCGCGGGCCGACGGCGCACCGGAGCTCAGACCTGGCCTAGGAGCTGGTCGGCAGCGTGCCGAGCGTGACGTCGGCGGTCTGGCTGTTGCCGTCCCGGGTGTAGGCGACGGTGACCTTGCTTCCCGGGGTGAGCGAGGCGAGCGCGGTGGTGAGCGCGTTCAGCGAGTCGACCGGCGTGTCGCCGATCTTGGTGATGACGTCGCCGGGCCGCAGCCCCGCCGCAGCGGCCGCGCCGCCCGGGCTGACCGCCACGATCACCGCGCCGTTCGGCTGGAACTGCTGGTTGAAGCTGGTCCGGGCGGTGACGCCGAGGGCGGCCCGGCCGGAGTTGGTGACCTTTCCCTGCTTGATCAGCTGGTCGGTGATGCTGGTGATGGTGGACGCCGGGATGGCGAAGCCGATGCCGGGGGCGGCCGCGCCGTTGGTCTGCGGCTCGGTCGCGGCGAGGGTGTTGATGCCGATCACCTGGCTGTCCAGGTTGACCAGCGCGCCCCCGCTGTTGCCCGGGTTGATCGCCGCCGAGGTCTGCACCAGGTTGCCGATGGTGGCGCCCGGCGAACCACCGCCCTGGGGCTCGGTGACGGTCCGCCCGGTGGCCGAGACGATGCCCTGGGTGACGCTGCTGGCGAGCCCGAGCGGGCTGCCCATGGCGAGGGTGATCTGGCCGAGCTCGACCTTGCTCGAATCGCCGAAGGTGGCGGGCTTGAGGCCGCTCGGCGGGCTGCTGAGCTTGATCACCGCGAGGTCGGAGTCGGGGTAGCTGGCGACCAGGGTGGCGTCCAGCGCCTTGGTGCTGCTGGCGAGGGTGACGGTGAAGGTGCTCGCGGAGCCGACCACGTGGGCGTTGGTGACGATGTCGCCCTTGTCGTCGTAAACGATCCCGGAGCCGAGGCTCTCGCCGGTGGTGATCTGCACCACCGAGGGCAGTACGTCGGCGATCACCTTCTGGTAGGCGTCCTGCAGCTGGTTGCCGCCGCCCGGCTGGGTGGCGGGGGCGGAGGAGGCCGGCTTGGTGGTGGCGGAGGAGGGGGCGGCCGGCGTCGGGGAGGACGCGGAGGAGGACGAGTTGCTGCAGCCGGCCAGCGCCAGCGCCGTCAGCACGGCGACCGTGCTCGGGGCGAACAGCCGACGGTGGGCTGCCCTGGGCCCGGTCGGCCCGGGTCCGGCCGGCAGCGGACGGTTGTGTTCCTTCTTGCGGCTCACCTGGCTGCCTCCGATTCGTCACCACGCCGAAGGGCGCGGGTATGGGAGCACGGAAATCTTTGTCAGCATTTCACCGATTTGTTCCGAATTGCCGATCCGACTCGCCCGCGAAGGACACCCGAAGGCGAACGCCTAGGATTGCCGCATGACTTGGTTGATCACCGGCGGTGCCGGATACATCGGCGGGCACGTCGTCCGTCAGCTGCTCGACGCCGGCGAGCGCGTCGCCGTCCTGGACGACCTCAGCACCGGCGACGCCTCCCGGGTGCCGGTCGGCGTCCCGCTGATCGAGGGCTCCACCCTGGACCGGGCCTCCCTGGACGCCGCGATCCGCGAGCACGGCATCGAGGGCATCCTGCACTTCGCCGCCAAGAAGCAGGTCGGCGAGTCGGTCGAGCAGCCGTTCCTCTACTACCGCGAGAACATGATCGGCCTGCAGACGGTCCTGGAGGCCGCGGCCGAGGGCGGCGTCAAGCGCTTCCTGTTCTCCTCCTCCGCCGCCGTCTACGGCATGCCGGACGTCGACCTGGTCACCGAGTCCACCCCCTGCGACCCGATGAGCCCGTACGGCGAGACCAAGCTGGCCGGCGAGTGGCTGGTCGCCGCCGCAGGCAAGGCCCACGGGATGTCCACCGTGGCCCTGCGCTACTTCAACGTGGCCGGCGCCGCCTCGCCCGAGCTCTCCGACGCCGGGGTGTTCAACCTGATCCCGATGGTCTTCGAGCGGCTCACCGCCGGCGAGGCGCCGCTGATCTTCGGCGACGACTACCAGACCCCGGACGGCACCTGCGTCCGTGACTTCATCCACGTCTCCGACATCGCCTCGGCCCACGTGGCGGCCGCCAAGCGGCTGGCTACCGATCCGGCCGGCGAGACCTCGCTGGTGCTCAACATCGGCCGCGGCGAGGGCGTCAGCGTCAAGGAGATGATCGAGGTGATCGGCAAGGTCACCGGTTACGACACCACCCCCGCGGTGGCCCCGCGCCGCCCCGGCGACCCGGCCCGCGTGGTGGCCTCCGCCGACCTGATCCAGCGCGAGCTGGGCTGGAGCGCGGGCCACGACGTGGAGGCCATGGTCTCCTCCGCGTGGGAGGGCTGGTGCAGCCGCCACCCCGAGGCCCGCAAGGCCTGATCGCCCGGGCCCGCAGTACCACCGACCGGCGGTGTCCGCCCCGCTCAGCGGGCGGGCACCGCCGTGCCGTAGTAGGCGTCCAGCGCGTACACGCAGCGGTCCTTCGAGCCGACGAAGACCCGCCCGCCGACCGCCACCGGGGAGCCGGTGAGCTCGCCCTTGGTGCCGAGCTCCCAGCGCAGCTGACCGGTCGCCAGGTCCAGGGTGTGCAGCGAGTGGTCCCGGCTGCCCAGGTGCACCAGGCCGTCGGCCACCGCCGGGGAGCCGACGATCTCGCCGCGCGCGGTGTAGCGCCAGCGCTCCCGGCCGGTCGCCGTCTCGAAGGCGTACAGCACCTCGCGGCTGCCCACCAGCGCCATGCCGTCCCCGACCACCACCGGCTCCGCGCCCTGGCGGCTGCCGGTGACCCCGCGCCAGCGGTCCAGGCCGGTGGCCGCGTCCAGTGCGTAGACCGTGCCCAGGTAGTCGGCCACGTAGACCGCGTCGGCGTCCAGCGAGGGCGGGGTGAACAGCACCACCGGGGCCTCGAAGCGCCAGCGCTCGGTCCCGCTGGCCGCGTCCAGCGCGTACACCCGGGTACCGGCCGTCACGTACAGCACGCCGCCGCGCTCGACCGGGTGCGAGGGCACGTCCTCGCCGACCGGGAAGGACCAGCGCAGGCCCGCGCCGCGCGGGTCCACGCAGCGCAGCCGCCCGGCGCCGTAGTAGTAGGCCGCGCCGGCCACCAGGACCGGGCCGGACTGCGGGTTCTCGTAGTCCTGCTGGGCGTCGTCCGCGCGCCACAGCTCGGCGCCGGTGGCGGCCGCGCGCAGCTGGACGCCGCCGCCGCGGACGCCGCAGCAGAGCACGCCGTCCGCGGCGGAGAGCGAGTAGACCCAGCCGTCCAGCGAGGTGCGCCAGCGCTCGGTGCCGTCCGCGACGTCCACGGTGTACAGGTGCGGACCGTCGGCGGCGTGCACCCGGCCGGCGTCCACCGCGAGCGCCCAGGCGACGTCCCGGGTCTTGTACCGGCGCTCGCCGGAGGCGATGTCCAGCGCGTGCACCTCGAAGCTGGAGACGAAGAGCGTGCCGTCGGCGACCACCGGGGTGCCCCAGACGTCGTTGGACATCCGGAACCGCCAGGGGCGCCAGCGGGCGGCCGGGGCGGGGGCGGGGGTCGGCACGGGGGCCGCCGGCGGGGTCGGGGTCGCCGTCCGGCGGACCCAGTCGGTCTCGGCCGGGGCGGTGGTCGGGCGGGGCTGCTCGTGCTCGGCCCGCGGCCCCGGGCCTATCCGCACCGAGGCGCCGGACAGCTGCACCTCGACGGGCACCCCGCCGGTGGGCGCGCGGTGCTTGTTCTTGGAGGGGATCTTCGCGGTCGGGATCTCGGCGTCCGAGGCCTGCCCGGGGCGCGGCGCGCTGTGCACCGGTCCGGACGGCGGCGTCGAGTGCCGCACACCCGGATGGGTGCGCGGGTCGTCCAGGCCGGGGTGCTGCGGCGGGATCTGCGGCTGCGGCTGCTGCTGCGGCGGGGCCTGCGGGTGCGGCGGCTGCGGCTCGACCGGGCCGGAGTACGGGCGGGGCGGCGGCGCGCTCGGGCGGCGGCCGCGCTTGCGCTCGATCAGCTCCAGCGCGTTGGCGGGCAGCCAGTCGCCGGCCTCTCCGGAGGCGTCGTCCCGGGAGAACAGGTGCGGGGCAAGCTCGGCCTGGATCTGTGCCGGGGTCGGCCGGCGCTCGGGGGCCTGCTGCATGCAGGCGCGGACCAGGTCCATCAGCTCCGGCGGCATGCCGGACAGGTCCGGCTCCTCGCGCAGCAGCTGGAACACCGTCTCGACCGGGTTGGAGCCCCGGTAGGGCGGGTGCCCGGTGGCACAGAAGACCATCAGCGAGCCGAGCGAGAAGACGTCGCTGGCGCCCCGGACGGTCCGGCTGTCCCGGGCCTGCTCGGGGGACATGTAGGCCGGGGTGCCGACCGCGACGTTGGTCATGGTGAGCCGGGTGCTGGAGACCCCGGACGCGATGCCGAAGTCGATCACCTTCGGGCCGTCCTCGACCACCAGGACGTTGGAGGGCTTGAGGTCGCGGTGGATCAGCCCGGCCCCGTGGATGGACTGCAGCGCCTCGGCTATGCCCGCGACCAGCCAGCGGGTGGCCTCCACCGGCAGCGGGCCGCACTCCTCGACCAGGTCCTCCAGCGAGGGCGCCGGGATGTACGCGGTGGCCAGCCAGGGCACCCGGGCGTCCGCGTCGGCGTCCACCACGGCCGCGGTGTAGAAGCCGCCGACCGTCTTGGCGGCCGCGATCTCCCGCGCGAAGCGGACCCGGAACAGCTCGTCCTCGGCCAGTTCCCCCCGGACGGTCTTGATGGCCACCCGGCGCCCGGACGCGGAACGCGCCAGGTAGACCAGTCCCATCCCACCCGCGCCGAGTCGCCCCAGCACCTCGAAGGGCCCGATCCGCCTCGGATCGTGCGCCGTCAGCTGGTCCACTCCGCTGCCACCTCCCCGTTTCCGCACCCGCCGCGTGGTGCCGGTCCCGATTCTCCAATGCCGCCCGGCGCATCTCCAACCTCCCCCGCCCGGAGAGGCCCGGCGAGCGGGCCAGTCACGGCAGTCCCCCGGTCAGCAATGACGGAACGGCCGGATTCTGACGCCCGCTCCAACCGCGGCTTGCGCCCCGGGGCACGGACCGTCCGCTTTCCACCCCTCATCGACTGTCACGCTCTGTCACCAGACCACCCCTCAGCGGACTCGCCGTCACGCTATGGGGTCAAAAGCACACGGGGGGGCTTCAACGGCGCCTTCGGAGCCCGGTGAATATCCGCCCGAAGTGGTTCATGCCGCTATAGCAACCCCCCGTGCGGAGTAATAGTCGCATCACCGAATCGCGCCAAGATCGTGCCACGGTAAGCTGACGGCATGACAGGACAAGTTCGCACCGTCGACGGTCGCGTCGCCGGGCGACGCGGACAGGAGACGCGGCAGAAGCTGCTCGACTGCCTCCGTGAGATGCTCAGCACGTCGCCCTATCGGGACGTCAAGGTCATCGACGTCGCCCGTATGGCGGGTACCTCCCCCGCGACCTTCTATCAGTACTTCCCAGATGTCGAGGGCGCAGTCCTCGAAATCGCCGAGGAAATGGCCAAGGACGCCGACACCCTCAAAGAGCTGGTGGCCGGAAAGTCCTGGGCAGGGAAGTCCGGACCGACCACTTCGGAAGAACTGGTCGACGGATTCCTCGCCTTCTGGCGCAAGAACGACGCCATTCTCCGAGTGGTCACGCTCGGTGCCGCGGAAGGGGACAAGCGGTTCTTCAAGATCCGCATGACCGTCCTCAACGCGGTCGCCAAGCCGCTCGCAGAGGCCGTCAAGGAACTCCAGGCGAAGGGTCAGGCCGACAAGACGCTCGACCCGAACGCCGTCGCCGGGGCCCTGGTCTCGCTGCTCGCTTCGGCGGCCGAGCACCAGAAAGCCTTCACCTCCTGGGGCGTCAAGGTCAAGGACCTCAAGCCCAACCTCGCTCCCCTGGTGTACCTGGGCGTCACCGGTAAGAAGGCGCCCAAGTAAAACCATCCGTTCGATCCACCATCCGCTCCGCGCGCAGCCCCGGCCTCCTGTCCGGGGAACGACGGACGGCGGCCGTGTCCTCGGGGGAGGTCCGCCGACGTACCGCACGCGCGCCAGACATGCCGGTGGGCGGGCCCCCTCACACAGGGGGCCCGCCCACCGGCATTCTTCGGTTCTGCGGTCCGTTTCGGACGTTCTGGCCCGCCCCGAGCCCAAGGACGCCGGCACCGGGAGGGAGAAGCGACGGAGGAGCGAGGGAGCGGCGACCGTCGGCGCCGGGTCAGGAGCGCCCGGAGGCGAGCGGGCGGGTTACGGGCAGCGGACGACCTGACCGGCGTAGGCGAGGCCGCCGCCGAAGCCGAAGAGCAGCACCGGGTCGCCCGGGGAGAGCTCACCGCGCTCGACCAGCTTGGAGAAGGCGAGCGGGATCGAGGCGGCCGAGGTGTTGCCGGAGTCGACCACGTCCCGGGCCACCACGGCGGCGTCGCCGAGGCCCAGCTTCCTGGCGATCGCGTCGATGATCCGCAGGTTGGCCTGGTGCGGGACGAATCCCTTCAGCTCCGAGGGGTCGATCCCGGCCCGCTCGCAGGCCTTCCGGGCGAGCGGAGCGAGCTGGGTGGTGGCCCAGCGGAACACCGACTGGCCCTGCTGGCTGATCACCGGGTCCCAGCCCGTGATCACCACGGCGTCGCCCTTCTCCGGCTCGGAGCCCCAGACCACCGGGCCGATGCCGGGCTCGGCGCCCTCCTCCTGCGCCTCGACCACCGCGGCGCCGGCGCCGTCGCCGAAGATCACGCAGGTGGAGCGGTCGGTCCAGTCGAGGGTGTCGGACATCCGCTCGGCGCCGATCACCAGCGCGCGGCGGGCCGCACCGGCCCGGATCGCGTGGTCGGCGGTGGCAAGCGCGTAGGAGAAGCCCGAGCAGACCGTGTTGATGTCGTACGCGGCGGGCGAGCGCACGCCGAGCCGGGCGGCCACCGCGGCGGCGGTGTTGGGGCTGCGCTCGATCGCGGTGCAGGTGGCGACCACGACCAGGTCGATGTCGTCGGCCATGCGGCCGCTGTTGGCGAGTGCCTTCTGCGCGGCCTCGGCGGCGAGGTCGACCAGGGTCTCGCCCTCGGCGATGTGCCGGGTGCGGATGCCCACCCGGGTGCGGATCCACTCGTCATCGGTGTCGACAAGCGCCGCCAGGTCGTCGTTGCTGAGAACCTTGGGGGGCTGGTAGTGGCCGAGTGCCACGATGCGCGAACCGCTCATGGTGCCATGGAACCGGGTTACCGGCTGGTCAGCTGGGCGTGACCGGCTACAGGATCCACACCGGTGATCTGTAGGAGATCGACAAGGGGTGTTGCGGCGCCTGGGTTGGCGTATGCCGAGGTCAGGCCGCCAGTGTGGTGGCGTCGCCCATCACGATGACCGGATGGGCGGCCGGATCCAGGGTGCGGATCAGCTGGGCCATCTTGTCCTCGGGGATCGACACGCAGCCGTGGGTGGGGCCGTCGTGGTCCACGTGGAGCCAGATGCCGCCGCCCTTCTTGGCGCCCATCGGGCGGCGCGGGTCGAGCGGGGAGTTGCCGGGGACCCGGTTGTAGTTGATCGCGACCACGTAGTCGAAGGAGCCGGCCAGCTGGTCGCCGAAGAAACCGGTGCCGGAGACCACGAAGCTCGGGTCCTTGTCGTACGGGAGCTTGCTGCCCGGGTCGGCGTTGTGGCCGCCCGCGTCCGTGAGCGAGAAGACGCCGATCGGGCTGCGCAGGTCGCCCTCGCTGTGGTCGGCGGTCCAGCCGTTCTTGCCGTTGTGGCCGTTCCAGGTCTCGCCGGCCAGCCAGCGGCCCTCGGGGGTGCGGGTCCACAGGACGACGGTGTTCTTGTCGGTGTTCTTGTCGGCGCCGGAGGCGACCACGACCTGGGTGGTCTCGGCCGGGATCTTCGCGGTGAAGGCGGCGCCGAGGCCGGGTATCGCGGCCAGCGAGCCGTCCGGGCGGGTCTCGCTGCGGCCGGCGGCCAGGGGTACGGACTGCCGGTCGGCGGCGGCCTGGACGGCGGCGGGCGCGGGCTGGTCGGGCTTGCTGACGCCCTCCGGGCCTGGGCCGTCGGCGGCCGTGATGCCGGGCTTGGCGTCGTCCTGGCCGACGGTGTACCAGCCGGCGGCAGCCGCGACCAGCAGGGCGGTGCCGGCCATCACGGCCTTGCCGTGACGTTTCTGCTTCGCCTTGCGCCGCCGGCCCCGGACAGCGGCCCGGCCGCCCGGCCCGGGGGCCGCGGCGGGGGTGACGGAGGCGAGGGGTGGTGCGACCGGCGCGGGCTCCTCGTAGAGCGGCTGCTCGTACGCCGGCTCCTGGTACGCCTGCGCCTGGTACGCCTGCGCCTGGTCCATCGGCTCCGGCTCGGCCGGGTACGACTGGAACGGCTGCTCGTACGCCTCGAAGCACCCGTCAGCGGCCTGCGGGGCCTGCTGGTACCCGCCGTAGTAGTCCTGCCGGTACGACTCGTACGCGTCGTACGGCGCCTCCTGCGACTGCTGCGGCACCCCGTACACCGGCTCCTGCATCGGCTCGTACGGCGGGTACTCGGTGGCGCGATGAGAACCGGACATGCCGTCGATCCTGCCAAACGCCGCACCCGTTGGTAAACCCGGGTCGCGTGCGGGAGCCGTGAAGACGCCGCCGCCCGGGCCGAAGCACGGCCCGGGCGGCGGGGAAGTCGCAGGTCAGAGGCGCATCGCCTGCGGGGCCTCGCGGCGCGTCAGGTCCGGACCCTCGTACTCGCGGATGACCTCGTAGCGGGTGTTGCGCTCGACCGGGCGGAAGCCGGCGTCCCGGATCAGGCCCAGCAGGTCCTCGCGGCCGAGCTTGTTCGGGGTGCCGAAGTTGTCCGCGTCGTGGGTGATCTTGTACTCGACCACCGAGCCGTCCATGTCGTCCGCGCCGTGGCTGAGCGCCAGCTGAGCGGTGGTGACGCCGTGCATCACCCAGAAGACCTTGACGTGCGGAACGTTGTCGAACAGCAGCCGGGAGACCGCGAAGGTCTTCAGCGCCTCGGCACCGGTGGCCATCTCGGTACGGGCCATCAGCTTGTTGCGCACGACGCCGTCCTTGGAGTCGTGGAAGTCGTGCTGGTAGCGCAGCGGGATGAAGACCTGGAAGCCGCCGGTCTCGTCCTGCAGCTCACGCAGCCGCAGCACGTGGTCCACCCGGTGGCGGGGCTCCTCGATGTGGCTGTACAGCATGGTGCAGGGCGTCTTGAGGCCCTTGCTGTGGGCGAGGCGGTGGATCCGCGACCAGTCCTCCCAGTGGGTGTCGTGGTCGACGATGTGCTGGCGGACCTCCCAGTCGAAGATCTCCGCGCCGCCGCCGGTCAGCGACTCCAGGCCGGCGTCGATCAGCTCGTCCAGGATCTCGTCGGCGGACAGGCCGCTGATCTTCTCGAACCAGTGGATCTCGGTGGCGGTGAAGGCCTTCAGCGAGACGTTCGGCAGGGCCGCCTTCAGCTCCCGCAGCGAGCGCGGGTAGTAGCGCCAGGGCAGGGTCGGGTGCAGGCCGTTGACGATGTGCAACTCGGTGAGGGACTCGCTCTCCATCGCCTTGGCGAGGCGGACGGCCTCCTCGATGCGCATCGTGTAGGCGTCCTTCTCGCCCGGCTTGCGCTGGAACGAGCAGTACGCGCAGGACGCGTTGCACACGTTGGTCATGTTGAGGTGGCGGTTGACGTTGAAGTGGACGACGTCGCCGTTCTTCCGCGTCCGCACGTGGTGGGCCAGACCGCCCAGCCAGGCCAGGTCGTCGCTCTCGTAGAGTGCGATCCCGTCCTCGCGGGTCAGCCGCTCACCCGCGTAGACCTTCGCCTCCAGCTCGCGCTTGAGCCCTGCGTCCATGCGGTGCCCCGCCTCCTCCGACATTCGATTCCTTGCCGGAACGAGGTTACGCCTATGCCGAGAGCAGCTCCGCGAGCAGTGCCGGTTCGATGTTGCCGCCGCTGACCACGGCCGCGACCGCCTGGCCCCCGGTCGCGGCGGAGCGGTGGAAGTACGCGGCCGGGGCGACCGCGCCGGAGGGCTCGGCGACCAGCCGGCCGCGGCGGGCCAGCAGGGCGACGGTGGCGCGGATCTCGTCCTCGGTGACGGTCACGATGTCGTCCACGTAGGTGGTGATGTGCTCGTACGGCAGCACGCCGACCGACGGGGTGCGCAGCCCGTCCGCGATGGTCCGGTAGGTGTCGGCGACCGGCCACTCCACCCGGCGCCCGGACCGCAGGCTGGCCTGCGCGTCGGCGGCCAGCTCCGGTTCCACGCCGATCACCCGGATGCCCGGGCGGGTGAGCTTCAGCGCGGCCGCCGTCCCGCCGATCAGGCCGCCGCCGCTGACCGGCACCAGGACGGTGTCCAGCTCGGCCGGGGCGTCCTCGGCGATCTCCAGACCGACCGTGCCCTGGCCCGCGATGACGAACGGGTCGTCGTACGGGGGCACCCAGACGTAGCCGTGTTTCTCGGCCAGCTCGCCGGGCACGGTGTCCCGCTCCCCCGGCGCCACCAGGAGCACCTCGGCGCCGTACGAGCGGGTGGCCGCCACCTTCACCGCGGGCGAGGTGTCCGGCATCACGATCACGGCCTTGATGCCGAGCAGCTGCGCCGCGTACGCCACCGCCTGCGCGTGGTTGCCGCTGGACTGGGCGACCACGCCGCGGGAGCGTTCCTCCGCGGTGAGTGCGGCCAGCCGGTTGTAGGCGCCGCGGGTCTTGAAGGCCCCGGTCGGCTGGAGGTTCTCGGGCTTGAGCCAGAGCCGCCGCTCCCCCTCGGCCGCCCAGGGGGCGGGAACCAGCGGGGTGCGCACGGCGACCCCCGCGATCCGCTGCCGAGCGGCGCGCAGCTCCTCCAGACCGACCAGTGCCATACGTCACTCTCCTACAGGAGGAAGCTCACTCACCCGGTTCTCCCACTTCGTGGAGAGTACGACGGTGGTACGGGTGCGGGCCACGCCTTTCGTGCCCGAGATCCGCTTGACCACCGACTCCAGGCCGGCCACGTCGGCCACCCGGACCTTGAGCATGTAGGAGTCGTCACCCGCGATGAACCAGCAGTCCTCGACCTCGTGGAGGTCCTTCAGCCGGAACGCGACGTCCTCGTGATCGGCGGCGTCGGTGAGCTGAAGGCCGATCAGGGCCGTGACGCCGAAGCCGAGCGAGGCCGGATTGACCGTCGCCCGGTAGCCGGTGATGACCCCGGCCTGCTCCAGGCGGTTGATGCGGTCCGTGACGCTCGGGCCGGAGAGTCCGACCAGTCGGCCCAGCTCGGCGTAGGACGCGCGGCCGTTCTCCCGGAGCGCCTGGATGAGCTGTCTGTCCACCGTGTCCATATACCGTCCGCGTCCTTCCGAACCTCACCAGACCCACAGATCATTATCCGGATTCAAAGGCGCCGTGCGCTGACCGACCCGGATATCGCAGAGAAGATACTCTCCCGCCCTCGCTCTCCTTACTCCCCCTCAGCCGGAACGTCCTCCCCGCCGTCGGCCTTGCGGGCCGCCGCTCCCAACTCCCCTTCCCAGCGCAGGTACAGGGAATGCGGCACGCCCACGGCGTCCAGCACCCGGCCGGCCACGAAATCCACGAGTTCGCGCACGGTGGAGCCGCCGGCGTAGAAACCCGGCGAAGCGGGCAGCACCACCGCGCCCTGCGCGTCGAGCTCCACCAAGTGCTTCAACGTCACCCCGTTGAGTGGTGTCTCGCGCACGCAGACGACGAGCGGCCGGCGCTCCTTCAGGGTGACGCTGGCGACCCGCTGCAGCAGGTCCTTGCTCAGACCGAGCGCGATCCCGGCCACCGCGCCGGTGGTCGCGGGCACCACCAGCATGCCCTTGGCCGGGTACGAGCCGCTGGACGGGCCGGCCGCGAAGTCCCCGGCGGACCAGTAGCGGACGTCGTCCAGGCCGTCGTCCGGGCCCTCCACGCCCAGCCACTGCGCGAGGTCGGCACGCCAGTGGGCGTCCCGGAAGGAGATGCCGGTCTCGTCCAGGATGGTGAGCCGGGCGGCCCGGCTGACGATCAGGTCCACCGCCTCACCTGCGGCGAGCAGCGCCCGGATCACCGAGGCCGCGTACGGCGTCCCCGACGCTCCCGAGACCCCGACCACCCACGGCTGACGCTTCGCAGTTCCCATGGGGCATTTCTATCCCGGCTTCACCTGCGGCTTCGGCCGGGGCGTGTCCCGGAGGTCGCTGCCCGGGCGGGGCGGAACGGATCCCGGAGCGCGCGCCCCTGGGAGGATGGGGGCATGGCAGCGACCCTCGTCGACCTCACCCATCAGGTGACCACCGCGATGCCGGTCTACCCCGGCGATCCGGCCGTACTGCTGGAGCCCGCCCTCACCACCGCCACGGCCGGGGTGAACGTGCTGGCCCTACACCTCGGTTCGCAGTCCGGAACGCACGTGGACGCGCCGTACCACGTGGACGTCACCTGGCCGACCCTGGACGGGCTGCCGCTGGAGCGGTTCACCGGGCCGGCCGTGGTGGCCGACCTGCGCGGACTGGAGCCCCGGGCGGCCGTCACCCCCGAGCTGCTGGAGCCCGCGCTGGAGCGCTGCGGGGACGGTTCCGTGCTGCTGCTGGCCACCGGCTGGGCCCGGCACTGGGGCACCGACGCCTACCTCGCCCACCCCAGCCTGACCGCCGAGGCGGCCGGGGCGATCGTCGCCGCCGGGGTGCGGACGGTCGGGGTGGACGCGCTGAGCGTCGACCCCACCCCCGACCCGGGCCCGGGCGACCCGGCGGTGGCCGCGCTGCTCGCCGACCTCACCGATGAGCACGACCAGCCCGCCGAGGAACCGACGCTGGCCGCCCACCGGGTGCTGCTGGGGGCGGACGGCGGCGGAGTGATCGCCGAGAACCTGACCGACCTGCGGGCGCTGCTGGAGGCGCAGGAGGCGGGCCGACCGGTGGAGGTCTCGCTGTTCCCGCTGCGGCTGGTGGCGGCGGACGGTGCTCCGGTACGGGCGGTGGCCCGGCTGGGCTGAGCTCGTGGGTCCGCCCTGGCGCGGGACTTGGTCTAGACCATCTCCGGTGACGCCGGTAGGCTCTCCGGCCATGGCTGAGATCATCGGAGTGATCGAGCGACTCTGGCGCTACCCCGTGAAATCCACCGGCGGCGAGCGGCTCGACTCCGTCGAGGTGGACGTGCGCGGCCTGGCCGGCGACCGCCTCTACGCCGTCCGCGACTCCACCGGAAAGCTCGGCTCGGGCAAGAACACCCGCCGCTTCCGCCGGATGGACGGCCTGCTCCGGCTCTCCGCCCGCCTCGGCCACCGGATCGACGGCCCCGAGCTGTTCGACCCGCTCGGCCGCCCGGTCGGCCACCCCACCGCCTTCCTGCGCGCCTACCTCCAGCGCGAGGACGTCGAACTCGCCCGCGAGGACGCCGTCCCGCACTTCGACCGGCTGCCGGTCAGCGTGCTCACCACCGCCACCCTGGACTGGGCCCGCGAGGCCGTCCCCTTCACCGTGGTCGACGAGTTCACCGTGGTCGACGAGCGCCGCTTCCGCCCCAACATCGTGCTGCGCACCCCGCCCGGCACCCCGCCCTTCGTCGAGGACAGCTGGTTCGGCCGGCAGGCACGCGCCGAGGCCCCGGACAGCGCCCGGCTCGCCTTCGTCACCTCCAGCGAGCGCTGCGCGATGACCGGCGCCCCGCAACCCGGACTGCCGCACGCCCCCGGGATCCTCAAGGCGATCGTGCACGCCCACGACGGCTGCCTCGACGCGCTCGCCGAGGTCGCCGCCCCGGGGCAACTGCGGCTGGGCGACCGGCTGCTACTGGACTGAACAGAGGCACCTTCGGAGTAAAACCGCAGGTCAGAGCCTTCTCAAAGATTTCCGGAAAAACTTCGAACCCACCTGCAACCCCCGTGGACCCCGCACGTCTATGTGAGTGAGCGGCGGGAAAGCCCGCCGGACCGGACCGCAGGCGACACCGGGGGCACCACCCCGGACCTCAGGTCCAACCGATACCGTGCTGATCGACCGGTGACTCAACGCTGCCGGCGTAACACCCTGGGGGGTATTCAGAATGTCCGTTGTGCGCGCACGCCGTTCCCGCTCCACCGTCCTCACCGCGGCCACCCTGGGCGTGCTGATCGCCACCGGCGCCGTGGTCGCCTCCCCGGCCGCCTACGCCGCCGACGCCCCGACCGCCCCCACGGCCACGGCCACCGCCACGGCCACCCCGCCCGCCACCCCGTCCGCCGAGCCGACCGCCATGGCCACGGCCGAGGCCGGCAAGCCGTCGCTGACGGTCAACGCGCCGGCGTCGGTCGGCCGCGGCGGACAGCCGGTCGAGTTCACCGAGACCATCAGCAACCCCGGCACCACCGAGGCTTCGTTCCAGCTGGTGGTCAACGCGAGCGACCCGTCCGTCCCGGGCTCCATCTCGCCCGACCCGATCACGGTCGACTACCGCGACGCGGACGGCACCTGGAAGCGCGCTTTCGGCGCCATCCCCGGTCTGACCGTCGCCGCCGGCGCCACCAAGACGGTCCAGCTGCGCCTCACCACCGCGCTCCACGCCTACTGGGACTACAAGGACTCCACCGTCACGCTGACCTCCACCGTCTTCGACCAGGCCGGGACCACCGCCCTCGCCGAGAGCACCAAGCAGGTCGCGGCCAAGGCCGTCACCCTTCAGGTCAAGGACGCGCCGACCACCGCCGTCGCCGGGGGCGCGCCGGTCGAGTTCGACGTCACCATCAACAACCCCAGCGCGTCGAGCTACACCAACGTCTCCAAGATCGTGGAGGCCGACCCGCACAGCACGCTCCAGGTGCGGAAGGCCGACGGCAGCTGGGAGAACATCACCGGCACCCCTGCCCCCCACGCGGACGGCCGGCTCACCTACCAGCTCGCGGACGACCAGAACCTCGCGCCCCACGAGACCTTCACCAAGCACGTTCGTCTCGCCTTCACCGCCGACGCCCCGATCGGCAAGAACTACATCCACACGTGGGCGAAGTTCGACCAGGGCAGCCAGTACGCGCCCTTCTACATCGGCCCCCAGTACATCGAGATCAACCTGGCCGCCGCCCCCCTGGGCCTGTCGGTGCAGGAGCCGGCGTCGATCGGCAACGGCGGCCGGCCGGTCGAGTTCAGCGAGACCCTCACCAACACGGCCGGCTCCGACGCGTCGTTCAACCTGAAGCTCGACGCGAGCAACCCGCTCGCCCGTAGCGACGGTCGCATCGCCCTGGAGTCCCGCGACTCCGACGGCACCTGGAAGCCGATCGGGATCACCTTCAAGCAGCAGGCCGACGGGTTCCACTTCATCGGCACGCTCAACGACGTGACCGTCCCCGCCGGCGCCACCAAGACCCTCCAGCTGCGCCTCGCCGCCCCGCTCAACAACGACTGGGCCGGCCAGAGCGGCACCATCAAGCTCTCCTCGTCCGTCCTCGACAAGACGGGGCAGTACACCCTCACCGAGAGCACCAAGGACGTCGCGCTGAAGGCCCTCGGCCTGCAGACCAAGGGCGCCCCCACCACCGCCGTCATCGGCGGCGCCCCGGTCGACTTCGACGTCACCTTCAACAACCCGAGCGCGTCGAGCTACGACAACGCCTCCCTCTCGGTCCTGGCCGACCCGCACAGCACGTTGCAGGTCCAGAAGGCGGACGGCAGCTGGCAGACCGTCACCGGCATCCCGAGCCGCCAGAACGGCGGCCCGGCCACCTACCACCTGACCGAGGACAAGAACCTGGCGGCCAACTCGTCCGTCACCAAGCACGTCCGCATCGCCTTCACCGCCGACGCCCCGATCGGCAACGCCGTGGTCGACCCGACGATCATCCTCGGCGAGGGCGGCCAGTACATGCCCGCGTACGTCGGCCCGCAGGGCTTCCAGGTCAACCTCACCACCGGCACCGACGGCTCCACCGGCACCACCAACAACGGCACCGGCGCCGCCGTCAAGGCCGGCCTCACCACCACCGGCGGCGACTCCGACTCCACCGGCACCACCGACGGCACCGGCAGCACCCAGCTGGCCGGCGGCGAGCTCGCCCACACCGGTTCGAGCGGCATGCTGCAGGCCCTGACGGGCGCCGCCGCGCTGCTCGCCAGCGGCATCGGCGCGGTGTTCTTCGCGCGTCGCCGCCGCAGCGCCTGATCTCCAGCCTCCTGGTGAGGCACCGAGCCCCGGCTCCCCGGCACTGTCCGGGGGCCGGGGCTCGGCGTTTTCCGGGTTCCTAACCGCGGATCAGACAGAAGGGGTGGCCGGCCGGGTCCGCGTAGACTCGCCACCGGCCGACGTCGTGCAACCGTACGGCGCCGAGGGCGAGCACCTCGGGTTCGGCGGCGTCGAGATCCGGCACGTCGATGTCCAGGTGCGCCTGCTGCGGGTGCTCGGGGTCAGCCCAACGGGGCGGACGGTAGCCGGTGACGGCCTGGAAGCAGAGCACCGTGCCGTCGTCGAGGTGCAGCGTGGACCAGCCCGCGCCGAGTGACCAGCGTGGGTCCGGGCGGTCGACCTCGCCGCCGAGCAGGCCGGCGTAGAAGCGGGCGAGTACGGCCGGGTCCGGGCAGTCGAGCACCAGGCACTGCAGTTTGCCGATCACGGTTCTCCTCAGGGTGTTTCCCCGGCCGGACCGGGTTGGGTGACCGCCCGCAGGTAGGCGTCGGCGAAGAGCTCGAAGAACTCGTCCACCGAGGGCAGCCCGTCGCCTAGGACGGGTTCGAGCACCGGCCGTATCAGGACGTGGCTGAGCAGCGGTCCGAGCAGCAGCTGCACCAGTACCGGGAGCGGCAGCGGCCGCAGCCGTCCGGCCTCGACGTGCGGCAGCAGCAGGCGGCCGAGGCCGTCGATGATCTGCGGCATGTGGGCCGCCATCATCCGGGCGGCGGGCCCGTCCGCGCGGCTGAACAGGTCGGCGAAGACCGCCGGGATGATCCGCGGCTCGCCAGCGAAGGCGGCGAGGAAGGTGCGGTGGAGCGCCCGGACGGTGTCCTCCAGGCGCTCGGGCGGGTCGGCCGCCAGCGCCTCCAGGTCCGGCAGCGGGCCGTACTGCAGGAAGACGGCGGCGAGCAGGCCGTCCCGACCCTCGAAGACGGTGTGCAGGCTGGGCAGCGAGCACTCGGCGCGGTCCGCCACCGCGTCCAGGGTGACTCCGCCGAGGCCGCGTTCGGCCACCAGGCGGGCGGCCGCCTCGACCGCGCGTTCCCGTACCGGCGGGCGTCCACCCGGGTCGACGCCCGCCTGCCGGACCGCCTCGTCCAGTGGTGCCCGGGAGCCGCCGAGCCGGCGCAGCAGCGTGCTGCGCGAGATGCCGGCCGCCGCCGCGATCGCCGTCAACGGGACGTCCGCGACGTCCTGCCCCCGCTCCTTCGCCGCCGTGAGCGCGGCCGACACGAGATCCTTCATGTGGAGCATCGTACTACTTGACACCTGAGACGGTTCCAGAGAGCTTATATATGCGAGTTCCATGCAGGGGTCGCAAGGGGATCAGGGATCGAGGGGAGAGAACCATGAGCGTCGTCATCTCCGGAGGCGGGCCGGCCGGGATGGTGCTGGGCCTGATGCTCGCCCGGGCGGGCGTCGAGGTGACCGTGCTGGAGAAGCACGCCGACTTCCTGCGCGACTTCCGAGGCGACACCGTCCACGCGTCCACCGTGCGACTGATGGACGAACTGGGTCTGGGCCGGAAGTTCGCCGCCCTGCCGCAGAGCCGGCTCGGCAACATGGTGGTACCGGTGCCCGGCGTCGGGCAGGTCGCGCTGAGCGCCTTCGACGAGCTGCCCGCACCGTACAACTACATCGCGATGGTCCCGCAGTGGGACCTGCTCAACTTCCTGGTGGCGGAGGCCCGACAGGAGCCCACCTTCACCCTCCGGATGAACACCGAGGCAACCGGGCTGATCCGGGAGGGCGGCCGGGTGGTCGGCGTGCGCTACCGCACCCGGGACGGCGAGGAGGGCGAGATCCGGGCCGCCCTCACCGTCGCCGCCGACGGCCGGCACTCCACCCTGCGCCGGGAGGCCGGGCTGGAGCCCGAGGAGTACCTGGTGCCCTTCGACGCCTGGTGGTTCCGGCTGCCCCGGCACGCGACCGAGCAGGCCGCGCCACCCAACCTCGCCCCCAGCTTCGGACACGGCGAGATGGCGCTCAGCCTGACCCGCGACGACTACTTCCAGATCGCCTACTTCCTGCCCAAGGGGGCCGACGCGCAGCGGCGCGCCGAGGGCATCGAGCGCTTCCGCGAGCGGATCGCCCGGCTGATGCCCCAGTACGCCGACCGGGTCGACCGGCTGGTCGGCATGGACGACGTCCACCTGCTCGACGTCAAGCTCAACCGGCTCCGCCGCTGGTACACCGACGGGCTGCTGCTGATCGGCGACGCCGCCCACGCGATGTCCCCGGCCGGCGGGGTGGGCATCAACCTCGCCATCCAGGACGCCGTCGCGGCCGCCGCCCTGCTCGCCGAGCCGTTGCGGCGCGGCCGACCGACGCCTGCCGCCCTCGCCCGGGTGCAGCGGCGGCGCTGGCGGCCCACCGTGATCACGCAGCGGATGCAGCGGATCCTGCACAACGTCATGTTCGCCCCGGTGCTCAGCGGCCACCGGGTCGGCCCGCCCGTCCGGTTGACGCTGCTCGCCCGCTACGTTCCGGCCGTCCGGACCGGCATCTCGCGGATGATCGCGCTCGGTCCGCGGCCGGAGCACGCACCGGACTTCGCGCGGCGACCGGCCGCGTGACGGGGCCCACCGGCAACGAACCGGCCGTTCAGACGGGCGGTTCCAGGGGGTGGCCAACTGTTGTCAATTTCGTCAGTATTCCGCATTAATCCGGGCACTTCATCCGGCTGTCGGTGGCAGGCGGCACGGTCGCCTGGTGATCGTGCCGCAGGCGTACCGCTTTGCGCTGGACCCGACGGAGCGTCAGGTCGTCGCGCTGTTGCGGCATGCCGGGGCGGCCCGGGTGGCCTACAACTGGGCGCTCGCGCGAGTCAAGGCGAACCTGTCCCAGCGGGAGGCGGAGAGGTCCTACGGCATCGAGGACCTGACGCCCTTGTTCGGTTGGTCGATGTACTCCATGCGCAAGGCGTGGAACCGGGCCAAGGACGACGTCGCGCCGTGGTGGGCGGAGTGCTCCAAGGAGGCGTACGCCACGGGCTTGGAGCAGCTCGCCACGGGGTTGAAGAACTGGTCCGACTCCAGGGCGGGCAGGCGTAAGGGCCGCGCGATGGGCTTCCCGTGCTTCAAGTCGAAGAACAGGGCCGGAACGGCTTCCTGCACAACTGACGGGTGGCGTGGCGGTCACCGCGGGAGGCGGGGGCCTGTAGCAGGATCCTCCACGTAACTGACGGACCATCGGCACCGAGGAGGCCCCATGGCCAACGTCCCGGCGAACCTCAAGTACACCAAGGACCACGAGTGGGTACTGGTCGGGGGGAAGACGGCCCGCGTGGGCATCACCGACTACGCGCAGAAGCAGCTCGGCGACATCGTCTTCGTCGAACTCCCCAAGGTCGGCGCCAAGCGCGAGGCCGAACAGCCCTTCGGCTCGGTGGAGTCCGTCAAGTCGGTCAGCGAGCTCTACGCCCCGGTCTCCGGGACGGTCGCCCAGGTGAACGAGGAGCTGAGCAGCGATCCCGAGCTGATCAACTCCGACCCGTACGGCGACGGCTGGATGATCGAGCTCACGATGACCAAGGCCGGCGAGCTGGACGGCCTCCTCACGGCCGCCCAGTACGAGGCCTACATCGATTGAGAGCACCGTGGCGAGCCCCGGCCGTCCTCGGGCACCCGCCCGCGGACGGCCGGGCGGTTCCACCCGCCTGGCGACGCACCGGCACAGCCGGCCCCGGGCTCCGCTGCGGTGCGCGGGAAGTCGGGCAGGCCGACCCACCGACCGGGCCGCCATGTCTCGGCGAGCCGGCTCAGTCAGGCGTCCTCATCGAGTTCGGCGGTGATGGCGGCGCGGAGGGCGTCGTGGGCGGGGCCGAGGGCGTGGTGCGGGTCCTGCCAGTGGGAGGGCGGGTAGAGCCAGACGGGCTTCTCCACCACATGCTCAGGCTCCCAGTCGTAGCGGGGCCAGATGTGGGTATGCAGGAACGGGTCCTTGTTGCCGAGGATCTCGATGTTGACCCGACGGAAGGCGGGATCGGCTGCGCGGCACGCGAGTTCGACGGCTTCGGCGAGGCGGTCGATGTCGGCGAGGTACGCGAGGCGGTGGGGGCGGGGCAGGTCGGTGAGGCGTTCCGCGCCCGGCATGTCGGTGAGGAGGACCGAGTAGCCGGGCAGGAACTGGACGTCTCCGATGACCGCGAAGCCGGCGTCCAACTGCCGCATCACGGTGGGGTTCTCACCCCGCAGTGCCGTTCCGATGCGGTCGGCCTGCCAGTCGGTCACGAGCCGAACTCGCCGTCGCGGACGGCGGTGACGAAGGACTGCCAGGCAGCCGGGTTGAAGCGGAGGCGCGGGCCCTCGGGGTCCTTGGAGTCTCGGACCGAACCCGGGCGGGCGTCGTCCACCTCTACACAGTTGTTGTTGTCGTTGCCGCCGCTGTAACTGCTCTTACGCCACTGCTCTCGGTGCATTCGCGTGGTTCTCCGCCGCCGATTCGATCAGGGCCAGGGACGCCTCCGGCGACAACGCAGCGGCCCTGACCAGATCGTAGGCCAGCGAACACCTGGCGACCAGCGCCGGATCGTCCACCTGGCTGCCCGTGAACGACCCCTCGGAGTAGGCCGTCGGCGGCGCATCGTCGAACGTCATGAGGCAAAGCTGGCTGTCCATCAGCGCATACTGCGCCCACCGAGAACGGGACCACTTGAATGATCGCCTTGCGGTTGCGGACCAGTTCGGCGAGGTGCACCAGCTGGCCACGCATCACCGATGCCCCTCCGACTGGCCGACGCAGCACCGCTTCGTCCAGGATCGCCCAGTACTGAGGGGCATTCGCCCTGTCGAACAGCTCGGACCGGCCGACTCGGAGCGCGACCATCGGCTCGATCTCCGAGGGCTTTCGGAGCGGATGAGCTGCCTCGAAAAGGCAGCGCGCGTAGCCGGATGCCTGCAACAAACCCGGCACCAGGAGCGGCGGAAACTCGCTGATCGTCTCAGCCCTTGACTGAAGCTCGGCCACATCGATGAAGTAGTCGGCGTAGCGCGACGACTTCCGCACCATCTCGTACAGGCGCTGGAAGTGTCCGTCCGTGCCGAGCACCTTGTCCAAGTACTCCGGCATGTCCTTCTGCGGGTTGCGGATGGCCTGCTCGATCTGCCCGATGTACGCGCCCGAGCAGAACACCAGTTTTCCCAGCGCCTCCTGGGTGAGGCCGGCCGCCTCGCGGAGCCTCTTCAGCTCCTCGCCGTAGAACCGGCGCGGAGCTTCCGTCGGGTCGAGCGCCTTCGCCATAGGTGCAACTCCCGTTCAACGAGACCGTTGTCGGGATCGACGATAAGCACCCAAGGCGACGGAGTCGACACAAGCAGTGACCTTGTAGGGATCAGATTCCAAGGCCGCGAATGACCAGGTCCATCAGCGCGAAGCAGAACAGCGAAATGCCCACGAACCCGTTGGTCTGGAAGAACGCCCGGTTGAGCTTCGACAGGTCGTTCGGCTTCACGATGGTGTGCTCGTACGCGAACGCGCCCGCGACGACCACGAGGCCGATCCAGAACGCCGCTCCGGCATCCGTCAAGAACGCGAACCAGCCCAACAGAAGCGTTGTCAGGACGTGGCACACGCGCGCGCCCCAGATCGCCGCCGGGATGCCGAAGCGGGCCGGCACCGAGCGCACCTTGCCGTGGCGGTCGGACTCGACGTCCTGGCAGGCGTAGATGAGGTCGAAGCCGCCGATCCAGATGCCGACCGCCACTCCCAGGACCACGGCCTCCCAGGACCAACTGCCCGTCACCGCGAGCCAGGCGCCCACCGGTCCCATCGCCTGGGCGATGCCCAGGATCGCCTGCGGGAAGTCGGTGAACCGCTTGCCGTACGGGTAGACCACCATCGGCACCACGGCGACCGGCGCGAGCGCCAGGCACAGCGGGTTGAGCATGGCCGCCGCGCCGAGGAAGACCACCAGGGCGACGGCCGACCCGACGTACGCCGTCTTCAACGAAACGGCCCCGGTGACCAGTTCACGCGAAGCCGTGCGCGGGTTCCGGGCGTCGATCTCGCGGTCGATGATCCGGTTGGCGGCCATGGCGAAGGTACGAAGCCCGACCATGCACACCGTGACGACGAACAACTGCTCCCAGTGCACCCGCTGGTCCGCCAGGAACATCGCCGTCAGCGCGGCGATGTAGGCGAAGGGCAGGGCGAAGACCGAGTGCTCGATCATCACCAGGCGCAGGAAGGCCTTCGTGCGCCCCGGGGTCTCAACTGCGGCCGTGCTCACAGCCCGTACTCCTTCCAGCGACGCGACACCAGCGCAGCGGTGGCCGGGTCCGAGGAGACCATCTCCGGCCACCCGCCGTCCCGGGTGTAGCCCTCCTCGGGCAGCTTGCGGGTCGCGTCGATGCCCGCCTTGCCGCCCCAGAACTGCTGGTAGGAGGCGTGGTCGAGGTGGTCGACCGGACCCTCGACGACGGTGAGGTCCCGGCTGTAGTCGACGTTGCCGAAGGCGCGCCAGGCGACTTCCTGGTAGTCGTGCACGTCGCAGTCGGCGTCCACCACGATGATCAGCTTGGTCAGCGACATCATGTGGGCGCCCCAGATGGCGTGCATCGTCTTCTGGGCGTGCTTGGGGTACTTCTTGTCGATCGAGACGATCACGCAGTTGTGGAAACCGCCGGCCTCGGGCAGGTCGTAGTCGACGATGTCCGGGATGATGATCTTCAACAGCGGCAGGAAGAAGCGCTCGGTGAACTTGCCCAGCGGGCCGTCCTCCGTCGGCGGGCGGCCGACCACGATGGACTGCAGGATCGGACGGCGGCGCATCGTCACGCAGTCGATCTTGAGCGCCGGGAACGGCTCCTGCGGGGTGTAGAAGCCGGTGTGGTCGCCGAACGGGCCCTCGGGGAGCATCTCGCCGGGCTCCAGCCAGCCCTCCAGCACCACCTCGGCGTCGGCCGGGACCTGGAGCGGGACGGTCTTGCAGTCGACCATCCGCACCCGCTCGCCCGCGACGAAGCCGGCGAAGAGGTACTCGTCGATGTCCCCGGGCAGCGGCGCGGTGGCCGCGTAGGTGACGGCCGGTGGGCAGCCGAAGGCGATCGCGACCGGGAGGCGCTCGCCGCGCTTGGCCGCCACGGCGGCGTGGTTGCGGCTGTCCTTGTGGATCTGCCAGTGCATCCCGATGGTGCGGCGGTCGTGCCGCTGGAGCCGGTAGAGGCCGAGGTTGCGGATGCCGCTGTCGGGGTCCTTGGTGTGGGTGAGGCCCAGGTTGAAGAAGGAGCCGCCGTCCAGCGGCCAGGTGAAGAGGGCGGGCAGCTCGTCCAGGTTGACGTCGTCGCCGGTGAGCACGACCTCCTGGACCGGGGCGTCCTTCACGTGCCGGGGCGGGACGTGCGCCATCGAGGCGAGCTTGCCGAAGGCGTCCCGGAAGCCGGTGAAGCCCTGCGGCAGTTCGGGCTTGAGCAGGCCGGCGATCTTCTCGGAGATGTCGTCCGGTCCCTTGAGGCCGAGCGCCTTGGCCAGGCGGCGTTCGGTGCCGAAGACGTTCATCGCCAGCGGCATCGACGAACCCTTGACGTTCTCGAACAACAGCGCCGGACCCTTGGCCTTCTGCACCCGATCGACGATCTCGCCGATCTCCAGGTGGGGGTCCACCTCCGCCTTGATGCGCTTGAGGTCGCCCTCGCGGTCGAGGGCCCGGAGAAACGAGCGGAGATCGTCGTATGCCATGCCTGTCAGTATCCGCCACCCGATAGCCTGGCTTGCGTCAAGGGCCCCGGGAGGCGCCCGCCACTACCGCCGTCGCCGGGGGGGAGATCGCAGCCGTGCTGAGGATTCTTCTGACCATCGTCCTTCCGCTCGCGCTGTGGGTGTGGGCGTTCATCGACTGCCTGGTCACCCCCGAGGACGAGGCGAAGCACCTGCCGAAGCCGATCTGGCTGATCATCGTGCTGCTCTTCCCGCCGCTGGGCCCGATCGCCTGGCTGGTGGCCGGCAAGCAGCGCGGCTTCCTCCGGGCCGGCGCGGCCGGTGGGTACCCGGGGCAGCCGGCCGGCGCCCCGCGCCGCGGGCGCCCGCTGGCGCCGGACGACGACCCCGAGTTCCTCGCCTCCCTGAAGGGCGGCACCGCGAAGGGCGACACCCCGAAGAGCGACTCCTTGAAGAAGAGCGACAAGGAGCACGAGGACATGCTCAAGCTGTGGGAGGCCGATCTGCGTCGCCGCGAGGAGGAACTGCGCGGCGGGGACGAACCGGAGGACGGCCGAAAGAGCTGATCGGAGCGGTTGGACCACTCCCTCGGACAGCCCACCCGGAGCCTCTCGGGTGGGCCGCGGCGTTTTTGGCGCTTCCCTACGACTGCGGGCCCTCTAGCACGGGTCGGACCCATCGCCGTGCCGAACTTGAGCCGAGCTTGAGCAGCGCACAAGATGCGCGCCCTACATTGTTGAGAGACAGCCCTGACCTGCGCTTTTCTTCATGCTCAGATCATCGGACCATCAGCTGGCCGACAACCCCAAGTATTCGAACAGATACCGAGCGCCAAGGCTTCGATGCGACCGCTTCTGTGCAGGCCTGACAGCTAAACGAACTCGACCTTGTACGGAATCGACGCCGAAACCAGTGCACGGCCCCTCGTACAGTCATAAGTGAAGAAAGTGATTCGCAGCTGGGGGTACAGCAGACGTCGGCTGTCGGACAGTTCCCTCACCCTTGGAGTGGTTCGAGATGACGGTTGTGCATGAGGCGCCGGTCGGCGGCGAGGTCCCCGAGGTGCCGGTCGACGCCCGCGGGCGAGTCGCCGAGCTGCACGAGCTCCGCGAGAAGGTGCGGCGCGGCCCGAGCGAGAAGGCCACCGAGGCCCAGCACGCGAAGGGCAAGCTGACCGCCCGCGAGCGCATCGAGCTGCTGCTGGACGAGGGCTCCTTCCACGAGGTCGAGCCGCTGCGCCGGCACCGCGCCCAGGGCTTCGGCCTGGAGGCCAAGAAGCCGCACACCGACGGCGTGATCGTCGGCTGGGGCACCGTTCACGG
>NZ_JBSFJV010000053.1:0-56658 GCF_053598235.1 Kitasatospora sp. NPDC001159 | reverse complement strand
AGCGCCCGCCGGGGAAGAGCCGGGGAACAGAAAATGCGCCTGCAATACATCAGCAGGCGCACACAAAGTTCATGGGAACCACTACTGCAACTAAGACGACTGTAGCAGGCCATGACCCTCCGCGGCGGGATGTTTCACCCCCGGTTCTGCGGGAGCCTCGCGCCGAGCGGCCGTTCCGAGCCGAGAGGACCGTGAACACGCCTGGAGAGCAGTCCTTTTGAGCGTGCGACCGCACCCCGTCCGGGCCGACAGCTCCCAGGGATTCCCGCGCTGCGGAGCGCCCGCGCTCGCGGTGGCAGCCCCGCGAAGACGGTGCACGCCGCCCACCGTCGCCATTCGCGAGGGCGCGCTCCGACGATATGTGCGGCAACCTGGTCAGGCTCGAACTCGTTTGCGCCGGAAAGTCCCGCGCCCGCGCTTCCAGGCGCATACTGGCCGGAATGACGAAATTTGCAGCAGGTCGCCGCCCCCTGCCCACCAGTCCCTTCAAGCCCCGGGCGGAGGCGCCGCCCAAGCACTTCACCGTCGGCGACCGGGTCACCCATGACGGTTACGGCCTCGGTCGGGTCATCGGCGTCGAAGGTGACGGCGACATCGCGGTACTCGTCGACTTCGGATCACGGCAGGAACGCATCACCCACCCGTACACCGCGATGTTCAAACTCTGACCCCGGACGCCCCCGGCGCTCGGCCGATTGCGCCGCGCAGCTCGCGGGCGGTGCACGCCGAGCGGAACGGTGGGACATCGTGCCGGTGCGGCTTCAAGGGAGGTGCGCCTCCGGCCGAGAACCCCACGGCCAGAGGCCCCCACGCGCCGGTCCAGGCGCAACAGCCGCCGATCGCCGCACCCCGAGGACGCCGACCACAGCTGCGCACGGGCTGCGGCCGGCGCGTCGGAGCGGAGGGCGTTCACGGCCAGCCGCCACTCCGGACCGCCGAGTGGCACCGACGACGACTCGAAGGGGGTTCAAGTGTGCTGGAGCGTTCCAGGGCCGGCTTCCGCCACGATCGGGTCCACCTGTCCGCTCACCTCAACCCGAATACGTCACCCCGACAGCCCTGTGCCACCTCTGCAACTCGCAGGCCTCCCCGCAACCGCCACTGCCGCGTTCGCGGTCCGCGGTCCGCGGTCCGCGGTCCGCGGTCTGGACGCTGCCTACCGCGGCGGGCGAGACACCTTCGTACCGCTTCCGGCCCTGCCGACTCCGCCCACGCGCTGCGCCTCCTGGGTAGCTGACCCGCGACGGACCCCGCACTCGTCGTCATCCGGCTCTGAGGCCGGCTCCGCTCGACTGACGGGCATAGTCCGGCGCCCCTGACCGCGTGTCGGGTCCGGCCGGACCGACCAGCCCCCGATCAGGGCCGACCCTCGACATCCACGCCGTGGGACAATGGACGGGCCTCGCGAGGGGGAGGCAGCGAGCATCGAAGGGGCGGCGGGTTGACAGGGCTGGTGACCGACTGGGTCCGGGTTCCGGTGGGGGAGGACGCTCCGAGGTGGACCACTCGCGGCGGCTGCCGCCGTGTTCTCCTCGTTGTCCACAACGTGACGTCCGCGACCCGGCTCCTGGACGTTGTTCCACTGTTCCGCGACGACCTCAGGATCCAGCTGCTGGCCGCCTGTACGGGATCGTCCCCCTTCAATGCAGGGGTCGCCGAGCTGCTGAGTTCCCTCGGGGTTCCGGTACTTCCGTGGGAGCAGGCGAAACAGACGCCCGTGGACCTCGCCCTGTCGGCCAGCTTCGGCGGTGAACTTCTGTGCTTTCAGGGAAAGTTGGTCGTTCTCTCACACGGGGTTGGGTACAATAAAAGGCTCGCGGCACCGGGCACCGGGCACCGGGCACCGGGCACCGGGCACCGGGCACCGGGCACCGGGCACCGGGCACCGGGCACCGGGCACCGGGCACCGGGCACGCCCCGGTCTTCGGCCTGGCGCCCGAGTGGTTGCTGTCCGACGGGGCTCCGCTCGCCCGGGCGATGGTGCTCTCCCACCCCGAGCAGCTCGGTCGGCTGCGCGAAGCCTGCCCTGAGGCCGCTCCGACGGCGGTGCTCGGCGGCGATCCCTGTTTCGACCGCATCCTGGCCGCCCTTCCCCACCGAGATCGCTACCGCAGAGCGTTCGGCGTCCGGCCCGGGCAGCGGCTCGTCGTGCTCAACTCCACGTGGAATCCGCAGTCGCTCTTCGGTGACGCCGGCACGGATGACCCGCTGCCATGGCTGCTCGACCGCCTCACCACCGAACTCCCGGTCGACGACTACCGGGTGGTGGCCGTCCTCCACCCGAACATCTGGCACGGCCACGGCCCCGGCCAGGTCCGCCTCTGGCTGGACCGCGCCGAGCGGGCCGGTCTCACCCTGATCGACCCCTTGGACGGCTGGCGGCAGGCGCTGATCGCTGCCGACGCGGTGATCGGGGACTTCGGCTCGGTCAGCTACTACGCCGCGGCGCTGGGAACCCCGGTCCTGCTAGGCACGGCCTCCGACGAGGTTCTGGGCGCCACCTCGCCGGTGGCGGCCTTCGTCCGCGAGGCTCCCCGCCTCGCCCTGGACTCTCCCCTGCGACCGCAGCTGGACCTCCTCCTGGATAGTCATCAACCGCTCGATGGTCCCAGCGAGTTGACGACATCGGCGCCCGGCAGGGCGGCCGGTCTGCTGCGTTCGCTCTTCTACGAGGTCATGGAGCTACCCGAGCCGGCAGAGCCGGCTCTCCTGGACTTGCTCCCCCTTCCCGACTACCGGCCACCGATCCGAACCGTGCCGCTGCGGGTCCGTACCCGCCCGGGTGCCCGTCCGAACGAGGTCACCGTCGAACGGGTCGCCGACGGCCGGTACGAACCTGCTGGGCCCGGCTCCGATCACCTCGCGGTGCACGAAGACACCCTCGACCAGGGCCTCCTCGGCCTGGCCGACGCGATCCTTCGGTACGGGGCGGCCGACGATCCCCGGATCGGTCCGCCCCGGGAGTGGGCGGCCACGACGCTCGCCCGCTACCCGGACTGCTCGCTCGCGGCCTTCGTCTCCGGCCCGGACACCTGTGAAGTGCTGCTGCGCGACCTGGGATTCGTCCGCCTCACCAGTCCTTCGCTCGACCCGGCGGCCACCGCGTCGGCGCTGTTCGCCCGGATGAACGACGCTGCCTTCCCCCGTCCGCTGCGGCGGACGGAGCTGACGGTGCGTACCGGCGGCACGTCCCACACGGTCCTGGTCACTCCCGTTCCGTGAGGCACTGCTGCCGCAGACCCGCCAGGTAGCGCAGATGCGGCTCCGCCTGCTCGCGGTCCAGGATCGCGACGGCCTCGTCGATCGCGGCCAGTGCCTGTTCCGTCGCCAGGGTGTCCGCCCAGGTCTCCGCGAGATTGGTGAGGGTACGGGCCGCGTTGTAGTTGTCGCGCAGACGCCGGAATTCGGACAGCGCCTGCACCAGCCAGGTCCGGGCCCGTTCGTACTCGGCCAGGCCGCGCAGCGCCCGCCCCCGGTGCCGCTTCAGCAGCGCCCGAGCCCGCGGGACGTCCCCCGCCCGCTCGTCCTCCGGGCCGATCCGCCCGAGCAGGCCGTCGGCCTGCTCGAAGCAGTCGTACGCGGACTGCCACCGCCACTGCCGAAGCCGCAGCAGCCCGAGCGACTCCACAGCCGTGGCCTGGCCCAGCGGGTGACCGGCCCGTTCGAACGCCGAGGCGGCGTCCATGAGGCAGCTCTCGGCCTCGGTCAACAGGTCCAGCTCCATCAGGGCGAACGCCAACTGGGTATGCATCCGGCCGGCCATCGCCGAGTCCGGGTCGTGCGCGACCGCCGCCCGCACGGCGGTTCGCAGCGCCGGCAACAAGGTCTCGTGCCGGCCTGCCTTGAGCTGCACCGCCCACGACGCCTCCGCCAGCTGGCACGCCGTGGCCGGCGCGGCCAACTCCTCCGCGGCGAGCACCGCCTCGACCAGGTTGCCCACCTCCGCGGCCAGAGCGGCCAACGCCGCACCGGCGTCCGGGTAGTCGCCTGGTCCGAGCTCGCGGTAGAGCGGCCCGACGTGCCACCGCTGCCTCAGCGCCGCGTAGTCGGCCCGGACGGCGAAGCGCAGCAGCCCCTCGACGGCACGCGTCACCGCTCCCGCGCTCGCGGCCAGACCGTCCACCCGCGCCGCCTGCTCCTCGGCGAACCGGCGCACGGCAGGCCGGTAGCGGTAGCGGCCCTCGGGCATGGCCTCCAACAGGCCGGCCTCGGCAAGCCCCGTCAGCAGGACGGCGGCGCGCTCGACAGTGAGCCCGGCGGGTCCGGCGAGCCCGGTCGGCCCGAAGACCGCCGCGGCCAGCTCGGGACTGAGGGCTGGCCACGGCCGCAAGGCGCAGAGCCGGAACAGCCGGGCCTGGTCCGGCTCCAGCGCCTCGTACAGCTCCCGCACGACAACGCGCACCGGATCACCCGCCTGACGATGGCCGTCGTCGCCGCCCCGGCTCCGGCGCTGCTGTGGGACGAACGCCAGGCGGGGAGCCGCGGCACGCAGGGCGAAGGGCGATCCTCCGCAGCGTTCGAGGACACTCGGCAGGGCGGGGCCGGCCGCGGAGACGGCCTCCTTTCCCGCGAGGTCCGTGAGGAGCCGCCTGGCGTCCTTGTCGGGCAGTGGCCCCACCGGGATCGGGACGGCGTCGAGGCCGGTGAGCGGACGCCGGGCCACGACGACCGTGACGACGCCCGGGGCCGCGGTGACCAGCGGTCGGACCTGGGCCGCCGACTGGGCGTGGTCCAGCACGACGAGCAGCTGTCGCTCGGCGACCAGCGATCGGAACTGCTCGACCCGGTCCTGCGCCGCCGGGGGAACCCGGTCCGCCGGCATGCCGAGGTGGATCAGGAACTGCCGGAGCACGGCGGCGGCGTCGGGCGCGGTGGCCAGCGAGCCGCCGGAGAGGTCGGCGTAGAGCTGTCCGTGCGGGAACCGCTTCCGCTGCAGCGCACCCCAGTGGACGGCCGCGGTGCTCACGCCCATTCCCTGAGGTCCGTACAGGACGCTGACGCGGGGCGTGCCGTCCGCCTTCCGTCCGGCCTCCTTGTCCAACAGCGCCAGCACCTTGCGCCGGTCGGTGAAGAAGCGGTCGGAGGGCGGCAGCAGGAACGGCGTCGCCAACGGCCCGGACCAGACCCCGCCGTGGCCGCTCAGCCAGGCGCGAAGCGCCCTGGCCCGTACGGGATCCGACTCGGCCCCGTCCAGCAGCAGCTGCGCCACGACGGCCCGTCCGGCGGCATCGGTCGGCGCCGGCACCTCCCGGCCCGTCACCCGGCGGACGAAGGCGCCCGCCGACTCCCAGGCCCACTTGCCGGCCTCGTTCGCCACGCTCGCGCTCACGGCACCGAAAACAGCGGCCACCGCCGACAGCGACACCGGCTCGATCACCCCACACCCCCTGGTCCATCGCGGCACACCCGACCAGTACCGCCGTACCCTCGCGTCCGGCCCCACGGTAGCCTGCTGAACCTCGCCATGGGTGCGCAGCCGCCTGCTTGCGAGTGGGCGGGTTCGATTCCGTTCCCCTCCCCGCTGCAGCTCCCGCTGTGCCGAACCAGTCATCCCGCAGCGACGGGTACGCAGGACGCCCCACCGCTCGTGTTCGCCGCACGGCGACCGGTCCGAGCCGCCCGGTTCAACTCTTGGACAGCGGGGCGGTCTGCCACACTGGAGCGCGTGTCCACTGCTCCGCAGCCCCAGCCCTTCGCCTACCTCCAAGCTCCGAACGCGGTCCTGTACGGCCGGATCCTGGGCGTCTTCGCGCAGGCGCGGGAGCGGTTCATCGTCCATCTGCGGCCCGAGGACGTCGCGGCGGAGCTCCGCCGCCGGGACGCGGCGGAGGACCGGAGCGCGGTGCCAGTGTCGATCGAGGCGGTCGGTGGCGCGCTGGAGAAGCTGGTCGAATGGGAGAACCTCCGTGCGGACGCCGACACCGGCCGGGTGACGTCGGTCGAGGACTTCCACCGGGCGCGCTACCTCTACCAGTTGACCCGCCATGGCCAGGCGGCGCTGCGGGCGGTCGCGGTGTACGAGGAGTCGCTGGGCCGGCGCGGGCAGCTGCAGTCGGTGGCGCTGGCGGACATCGCCCAGCACCTGGGTTCGCTGCTGGTCCTCGCCCAGGAGGAGGATCCCGACCCGGCCAAGGCGCACCTGGCCCTGCTGGCCCTCGCCGAGCGGTTCGGCAGTCTGGCGGACAACGCCCAGGCGTTCATGGCCTCGCTGCGTCGCACGATCGACTTCCAGGACGGCGACGAGGAGGCGTTCATCGCGTACAAGGACCGCCTCGTCGAGTACATCGAGCGCTTCATCGCCGATCTGGCGAACCGGGGTGCGCAGATCGCGGACGTACTCGCCAAGCTCAACGCGGCCGGAGTGGAGCGGCTGCTGCTGGCCGCAGCGCAGCGCGAGGCCGGTGACGCCGTGCCGGAGGCCGAGCTGGACGGGCAGCCGGCCGAGCAGGCCCGCGCGGAGGCGGAGCGGGCCGCGCTGACCGGGTGGGAGAACCGCTGGCGCGGCCTGACCGACTGGTTCCTCAGCCGCTCCAGCCGGCAGCCGTCCCAGGCCAAGCTGCTGCGCGGCGCGGCGGTCAGCGCGATCACCGCCCTGGTCAACACGGTCGCCGCGCTGAACGAGCGGCGCAGCGGGCGCTCGGACCGCACCGCCGACTTCCGGGCGCTGGCCCGGTTCTTCGCGCAGGCCCCGGACGACGCCGCGGCGCACCGGTTGTGGCGGGCGGCTTTCGCCCTCACCCCGGCCCGGCATCTGACGGTGGACGCCGCGACGGAGGAGGCCTGGCGGGAAGCGGACCTGTCGGCCACCACGCCCTGGGCACAGGCCCCGCCCCTGGAGATCAGTCCTCGGCTGCGCGAGACCGGCTCGTACGAGCGGCGGGGCGCACCCAACCGGATCGCGGACCGGGCGGCGGCGCGGCGGGTGCTGGCTGAGCAGGTCGAGCTGGAGGCCGCCCAGACCGACGCCGCACGAGCCCGGCTGGCCACCGACGGCCCGGTGCTGCTCTCCGAACTGGCAGGGCCGGACGGGCTCGACCCGCAGGCCTTCCGGCTGTTCCTCGCTGTGCTCGGCGACGCACTCTCGGCACGGGCGCCCGGCGACAGCGAGTCCTCGGCGATCACCGGGGACGGCACGATGGAGATCCGGTTGAAGCTGGTGGACCCGGACACGGTGGTGCGGATACCGACCGCGGACGGCGTGCTGTCCGGCCCCGAGCACGTCATCGAGATCATCGACCTCGCGCCTTCCGGAAGTGCGGCATGACGGACACCGAGGTCCGGGCCGAGCGGCGACGGGCCGCCCGCGCGCTGCTGGCGCAGCCGCTGATGACCAGCGGCAGCGAGGAGTTCCGGCTGGTGCGTAAGCACGCGGGCGAGCTGGCCGCCTGGTTCACCCAGGAGACCGGTTGGCGGCTGGTGGTCGACACCGAGACGGCCCGGCTGTACAAGACACCCGCCGGGCTGGACGACGCGACCAGGCCCGCCCGCGCGCCGCGCACCAAGGTGGCCTTCACCCGCCGCCGCTATGTGCTGCTCTGCCTGGCCCTGGCGGTCCTGGAGCGGGCGGACGCCCAGATCACCCTCGGGCGGCTGGCCGAGGGCGTGCTGACGGCGGCCGGGGATCCGGTGCTGTCCGCCTCCGGCATCGAGTTCCGGATGGACCGCCGGGAGGAGCGTTCGGACCTGGTGGCCGCCGTACGGCTGCTGCTGGAGTGGGGTGTGCTGCACCGGGTGGCGGGCGACGAGGAGGCGTACCTGTCGGAGGCGTCCAACGACGTGCTGTACGACGTGCGCCGCCGCGTCCTGGCCGCGCTGCCGGCCGCCACCCGCGGCCCGTCCACCGTGGAGACCACCGATCCGGACCGGCGCCTGGTCGAGCTCACTCGCGAAGTCGCTCCGGACACCGAGGAGTTGCGGCTGCGCGCGCTGCGCCACCGGCTCACCCGCCGGCTGCTGGACGATCCGGTGGTGTACTACGCCGAGCTACCGGAGGACGAGCACACCTATCTGGTCTCCCAGCGTTGGGTGATCACCCGCCGGATCTCCGAACTCACCGGACTGGTACCGGAGTTGCGGTCCGAGGGGATCGCCATGGTGGATCCGGACGACGAGCTGACCGACGTCCGGATGCCCGAGCAGGGCACCGAGGGCCACGTCACCCTGCTGGTCGCCGCCCACCTCGCCACCGCCGACGGCCCCCGCACCGAGCCCCAGCTGGTCGAGCTGGTACGGCAGTTGGCCGTTCAGCACCGCGCGTACTGGCGCAAGTCCGCCGCCGAGCCGGCCGCCGCGGCCGACCTGCTCACCCAGGCCCTCGACCGGCTGGCCGCTCTCGACCTCGTCGCCCGCAGCGGCGGGACCGTCACCGCCAGACCCGCCCTGGTCCGCTACGCACTGGCCGCCCCGACCATCCGAAAGGCCCGCTCCCGCTCATGACCCTGCCGCAGCCCACCAAGAACCGCTGGCAGCCGCTGCGCGCGGGGCTCGTCGACATCTTCCACTACGACGCCGAGGAGTTCCGCTTCCACGACGGGCGGCTGCTGCTGCGTGGCAACAACGGCACCGGCAAGTCCAAGGTGCTCGCACTCACCCTCCCCTTCCTGCTCGACGGCGAGCTGGCCGCCCATCGCGTCGAGCCGGACGGTGACCGCGCCAAGCGGATGGAGTGGAACCTGCTACTCGGCGGCAAGCACCCGCACGACGAGCGCACCGGCTACACCTGGCTGGAGTTCGGCCGGATCGACGAGGACGGCCGGCCGCAGTACCGGACCGTCGGCTGCGGCCTGAAGGCGGTCAAGGGGCGGGGCATCGCCAAGCACTGGTTCTTCACCACCGCCCTGCGCGTCGGCCCGGACCTGCCGCTGCTCTCCGCCACCCGCGTCCCGTTCACCCGGGAACGGCTGCGCGACGCGCTCCAGGGCCACGGCCTGGTCCACGACACCGCCGCCGAGTACCGCCGGGCCGTGGACGAGCAGTTGTTCGGCCTCGGCCAGGGCCGCTACGAGGCGCTGGTCAACCTGCTGATCCAGCTGCGCCAGCCGCAGTTGTCCAAGAAGCCGGACGAGAAGCTGCTGTCGAAGGCGCTCACCGAGGCGCTGCCGCCGCTCGACCCGGCGCTGGTCGGCGAGGTCGCCGAGGCCTTCCGCGGTCTGGACGAGGAGCGCCACGCCCTGGAAGCGCTCGCCGAGGCCTCGGGCGCCGCGACCAGTTTCCTGACCCACTACCGCCGTTACGCCGGGATCGCGACCAAGCGGCAGGCCGGTGTCCTGCGCGCGGCGCACAGCCGGTACGAGCACCTGGGCCGCGACCTCGGCGAGGCCGAGTCCGAACACGCGGCCGCCGAGGAGCAGTTGACCCGGGCGGAGGCCCGCCTGGAGGAACTGGAGGACGCCCGGGCCGCGCTGACCGCCACCCGGGACGCACTCACCCGCAGCCCCGAGATGGACGCGGCACGCGAGCTGGAACAGGCAGGCAAGACTGCGGAGGCACTGCGGGCCGTCGCGGACGACCGGGCCTCGGCCGCCGGGACCGCCCGGCGCCAGGCAGCGGACTGGCAGCGCCGGGCCGCCGCCGCGCACGCCCAGCACGATGCCGACCGGGCCGCCTTCGACCGGGCCGCCACCGCCGCCGCGCAGAGCGCCGAGTCGGCTGGGATCGACCACGCCCCGACCGCCGAGGCGCTGGAGCGCGACCGCGCGCCCTTCCAGGAGACCCGTCGCAGCGGTGAGCGTACGGTCGAACGCCGTCGCCAGGCCATCACCGGCCTCACCACCCTGCTCACCGACGCGGAGCGGGCACACGGGCGGGCCCGGGCCGCGAAGACGGAGGCCGCCCGCCGCGCCGCCGATCTGGAGGCCGCGCGGGAGCGCTCCGCCGACGCCGGGCAGGCCGTCAGCGACCAGGGAACCGCCCTCGTCGAGGCCTGGCGCGGCTGGGCCGGCAGCACGGTCGAACTCCGCCTGCCCGACACCGACCAGGCCCTCGCGGCACTCGAAGCCTGGACGGACACCCTCGCCGGGCCCAACCCGGCGGCCGAGGCCGCAGCCGCCGCCTACCGCGCGGCCGTCGCGGCACTGACCCGCCTGGAGGCCGGACTCGACACCGAGGCCACCGCCGCCCGGCGGCAACTCACCGCGCTGGCCGAGGAGATCGCCCGTCTGGAGGCCGGCGGCCAGGACACCCCGCCCCCGGTCCACACCCGTGATCCGCACGCCCGTAGCGGCCGCCCGGGCGCTCCCCTGTGGCGAGCCGTCGACTTCGGGGACACCGTCCCCGCCGAGCACCGCGCCGGGATCGAGGCGGCGCTGGAAGCCGCCGGGCTGCTCGACGCCTGGCTGACCCCGGACGGCACGCTGCTGGACGCCGACGACGCCGTCCTGCTGCCCGGCCCGGCCGCCCCCGGCAGCACCCTGGCCGCCGTCCTGCGCCCGGCCGTCGACCGGGCCGACCCGCTTGCCGCAGCCCTCGACGACGACGCCGTACACGCCGCCCTGACCGCGATCGGCCTCGGCGAGCGGCCCGACCACCACACCTGGGTGGCCGTCGACGGACGCTACCGCCTCGGTGCGCTGGCCGGACGCTGGACCAAGCCCGCCGCCCACTACCTCGGCGAGGGCGCCCGGGAAGCGGCCCGCCGGGCCCGGCTCACCGAGCTGGCCGGCCGGCGGACGGAACTCACCCTCGCGCTCCAGCAGATGGACCGGCAGCGCGGCGCAGTCCGTTCGCGAGTCGCCGCGCTGACCGCCGAGCAGCAGGCCGAGCCCTCCGACCACACGCTGCGCGAGGCCCACAGCCGCCAGAGCCACGAGGCGGCGGCCGTGGTCCGCCTGACCGAGAGCCTGGCCGAGGCCGAACGGGACGCCTCGGCCCGGCAGGAGGAGGCCGAACGCACCGACCAGGAGGTCCGCGACTACGCCTCCGACACCGACCTGCCCACCACCCGCGAGGCGCTCGACCGGATCCGCGACGCCGTCTCCGGATACGCCGCGGCCCTGGCCGCCCTGCTGCCGGCCGCCGCCGCTCGGTCCCGCTCCACGGCTCTCGCCACCGACACCGCCGCCGAGGCCGAGGCCGCCGCCGAGGCGCTCGCCGAGGCCGAGGAGGCCGCGACCGTGGCCCGCCGGACCGCCGACGCGGCGGCCGAGCGGCACCGGGTGCTCTCCGAGACCGTCGGTGCGAGCGTCGAGGAACTCTTCCGCCGGCTGGCCGAAACCGACACGGCGATCACCGAGCGGGACACCGAGGAGAAGGACACCCGCCGGGCCCGCGACACCGCCATGACCGCCCGTGCCCGGGCCGAGGGCCGCCGCAGTGAGATCCGCACCCGCATCGACGAAGCCGCCGCCGAACGCGACCGCGCGGTGACCGCCCTGCGTTCCTTCGCCGCCACCGGTCTGCTCGCCGCCGCGCTGCCCGGCATCGCCGTCCCGCCGCTCGACGAGCCCTGGGCACCGACGCCTGCCGTGGCTCTGGCCCGTACCGTCAACCAGGAACTCCACGACACCGACGACTCCGACCGCCGTTGGGAGCTGATCCAGCAACGGATCTCCACCGAGCACAAGGTGCTCACCGATGCCCTCGGCCGCCACGGCCACTCGGTCGGGATGACCCTGCACGACGGCATCATGCTCGTCGACGTGCTCTTCCAGGGCCGCACCCACGACGTGCCCGCCCTCGCCGGCTCGCTGCGCGAGGAGGTCGAGCAGCGCGGCCGGCTGCTCTCCGCCAAGGAGCGCGAGCTGCTGGAGAACCACCTGGTCGGCGAGGTCGCCGGGGCGCTCCAGGAGCTGATCGCCGGGGCCGAGGAACAGGTCGCGGCGATGAACCTCGACCTGGAAGCCCGGCCGACCTCAACCGGCATGACCCTGCGCCTGCAGTGGCAGCCCGCCAAGGACGCACCCGCCGGGCTGGAAGCCGTCCGGACCAGGCTGCTGCGCCAGTCCTCGGACGCCTGGACCCCGGCGGACCGGGCCCAGGTCGGCGAGTTCCTCCAGGCCAGGATCGCCCAGGACCGCGAGGACCACCCCGGCGACTCCTGGGCCGACCAGCTCACCCGCGCCCTGGACTACCGAGCCTGGCACGCCTTCACCATCCAGCGCCGCCAGGACGGCGTCTGGAAGCCGGCCACCGGTCCCGCGTCCGGCGGCGAGCGCGTCCTCGCCGCCTCCGTCCCGCTGTTCGCGGCAGCCTCCTCCCACTACTCCTCCGGCAGTCCGCACGCCCCGCGCCTGATCGCCCTCGACGAGGCGTTCGCCGGCGTCGACGACGACTCCCGGGCCAAGTGCCTCGGCCTGCTGGCCTCGTTCGACCTCGACGTGGTGATGACCAGCGAACGCGAGTGGGCCTGTTATCCGACCGTGCCGGGCATCGGCATCGCCCAGCTGAGCCGGCGTGAGGGCATCGACGCCGTCCTGGTGACCCCCTGGCGCTGGGACGGCACCGCACGCACCCGCGAGCAGCGCCCCGTCCCGCACGTCCCGGCCCAGACAGGAACGAACGACCAGGCACAGCCGTCCCTACTGGACGGCGCCGGGCCAGGTGACCGATGACCGATCTGCCCAGGCTGCGCCGCCTGCTCGGCGGCCCCGACACCGCCTGGCTGCTGGAGCGCGCCCGCGGCCGGATCGCCGCCGGGCGGGCCCTGGACACCCCCGCCACCCTCAGGAAGGCCACCGCCGAGCAGCGCCGCGCGGTCGAGCTGCTGCTCGGCCGACGCCTGCGCTCCGGCGACTCCCTGACCGTGCCACTGGCCGAGGTCGACCGGGTGCTGCGCGAGTCGCTGGCCTGCCCGGACGGCCTCACGGCCGCAGTGGTGGCCCTGACCGGTCCGGTGGCCGATCTCCGTGCCCAGGAAGCCGCGTCGGCGGCGGCCTGGCAGCGGGTGCTCGCCGAGCTCGATCACCCCGCCGTCACCGACCGGCCCGAACTCGCCTCCTGGCGCGCCAAGGTGGAGGCAACCGGGCTGCTCAAACGGCTCTCCGGAGGCGACCCTGCGTCGGCCCGGCAGCTGGCCGCCGCGGCCGCGCGGGTGCTCTCCTTCCTCCCCGCCGACGGCCTCACCCTGCCCGTCTTCGCCGCCCGCACGCTCGGCGACGCCCACGCGCTGGACGAGGGCCGCTCGCTCGCCTCCCTGGTCCTCTCCGCCGTCCGCGCCATCTCCGCCACCGAGCTGCCCGGCGGCTCCGAGGGCCGCCGGGCCGCCTGGGCCGCTGTCGGTGTGGCGCTGGACGAACTCTCCTCCCGCGTCCTGGTCCTGAACCTGCCCGGCTCCACGACGAGTACGACCGGACGCATCCTCGCCGCCTCCCGGCAAGGCGGCGAGCCCTGCGTGTTGACCCTCCGCCAGCTGACCGGCGGGCCACCCGAACTCGGGCTCAACGGACGCACCGTACACGTGTGCGAGAACCCCGCCGTCCTCGCCGCGGCCGCCGACGAACTCGGCCCCGACTGCCCGCCCGTGGTCTGCGTCGAGGGCAATCTCTCCGTCGCCGCCCGCACCCTGCTCACCTACGCCGCCGGGCACGGCTCCCCGATCGCCTACCACGGCGATTTCGACTGGGGCGGCATCCGCATCGCCACCACCGTCCTGCGCCTTCCCGGTGCCGCCCCCTGGCACTACGACACCCCCTCCTACCTCGCCGCCGTCGACCGCGGCCTCGGTACCCCGCTCACCACTGGTGCCCCGGCTCCTACGCCCTGGGACCCGGCCCTCGCCCCGGCCATCACCCACCACGGCATCCGTGTCGAGGAGGAACACCTGCTCGACCGACTGCTCGCCGACCTCCGTCGGCACCGGCCCACGCGCTGAGCCGTTTCATTCCGTCCGGCGGGACTCCGCGCACCGACGCCCCCCGACCGGGCACCTGTCGAAGCCAGACGCCCGGACCTCCTCAGTTCGAGATCATCCCGATCCGCACCTGTAGGTCCCCTGCTCGACTCCGGGTCGGGCTTCCCCGGATCGGCCTGCATGCCCTAGGCCACACCGCCAGCCGGCGGCCAGTCTCTTCCCGACAGTCGGCAGCGGCAGTACCCCGGCGCCGCCGTCCGTGGAGAAGCCAGGTGCAGCCGGTGTTCGGCACACGGGCGCGCGCAGCGGCGCTCCGTAACCACGGATGAAGCCACTTTTAAGAACTGCGAAAGAGCCCAACTTTCCAGCTCAGCGCGCATTTTCGACCATCGCCGATGGCTAGCATGAGGATCGTCGGAGTGAGGGGATCCCGTCGCGCACCGCGGAGGAACCCTTCGGAGGCATCGAGCCCCGTTGTCCGGGCTGCGTTCGACACGCGCGCTGGACACCACCGTCGGCCATCCGTTCCAGCGTCGGCGCCGCATCCGTGCGACGACTGGTTCCGGGTTCGTGAGTTCGGGTCACAAAGGAGAACTGTCATCAAATCACGACGCAACAAGGCCGTGATCACCGTCTGTGGCACGCTGTCCCTGCTGTTCGTAGGCGCGGCCTCTGGCCCGGCCTACGCCCACGGGTCCATGCAGAATCCCGTCAGCCGGGTCTCCGCCTGCTACCAGGAGGGTCCGGAGCATCCCAGCACCGCTGCGTGCCAGGCGGCCGTCGCGGCATCCGGTACCCAGGGGTTCTACGACTGGATGGGCGTCAGGATCGGAGACGCCGCCGGACGTCACCACGAGCTCATCCCGGACGGCAAGCTCTGCAGTGCGGGCAGCGACGAGTACAAGGGCCTCGATCTGGCCCGCTCGGACTGGCCCGCGACCTCGCTCCCGGCCGGCGGGGGCAGCTACACGTTCAAGTACCGGGGGACGGCGCCGCACCGCGGCTCCTTCCAACTCTTCGTCACCAAGGACGGCTACGACCCGACCAAGCCGCTGAAGTGGTCAGATCTGGAGTCGTCGCCCTTCTACACCGCGACCGATCCGGCCCTGGTGAACGGGTCGTACGAGATGACCGCCCAGTTGCCGAAGAAGACCGGCCGTCACCTGATCTACGCGATCTGGCAGCGCTCGGACAGCCCGGAGGCCTTCTATTCCTGTTCTGACGTCGTCTTCGGCGGGGCCGGTTCGACCACGGGGTCCGGCAGCGGCCCGAGCGGTTCGGCCACGGGATCCGGCAGCGCCCCGAGCGGTTCTGGCGCATCCGGCGGATCCACCGGCTCGGGCCACTCGGGCAGTTCCACCGGCTCGGGAGGCCCGGGCAAGTCGAGCGCCACGCCGGGCGGTGCCGCGACGCACGCGGGAACCGGTTCCGGGATGAGCCATGACGGCATGGACATGGTCGGTACGTCGATGTCGGCGACGGCCTCCGCCTCGCAAGGCGGCTCCGGACCGGCCGGCGGTGGTAGCGGGAGCGGTACAGCCGACTCCTCGCCGGACCAGCACCTGGCCTCCACCGGCGCATCGGATGCCCTGCCGCTGGCCGGCGGCGCGCTCGTGATACTCGGCGTGGGAGGGGCCGCCATGGTCCTGGCCCGGCGTCACCGCGGCCACCGCCGGACCTGAACCCCGGCCGGTTGCGCCACGCGGGTGCCCCACCGCCGCGTCTTCGCGGTGCCCGTCCGTTGCTCCCCCGGCGGCCGGGCACCGCGAGCCGGCGCGACCGGCCGGTCCCACGGCTCAGTCCCGCGCCACCTGGCGCCGCCACCGCGCCACCGCCCGTGCAGGGTGGTGCGCGGCACGGCGGCGCATGGCACGGCCGCCGTCGGGCCGGGTCCCCGGCTCCGGCGCACGGCCCGGCCCGGACGGGAGCCAGATGCGCACCGCGGCCCCGCCGAGCACCGATCGCTCGATCCGCACGCCGCCGCCGGCCCCCTCAGCCATCCGGCGCACGATGTCGAGCCCCAGCCCGGTGGAACCCGGCTTCCCGCTGCCCTGGCCGCGCCGCAGCGCGGCCTGGGGGGCTGCCACGCCCGGCCCGGCGTCGTCGACCAGGATGGTCGCGCGGCCGTCGACCGCGTGCAGCGTCACCGAGAACGCGGTTCCCTCCTCGGTGTGCCGGAAGATGTTTCCGAGCGCGGCGTCGACGGCGGCGGCCAGTTCCGCTCGTGCCACCGGAACCGGTACGGGTTCGTCGGCGCCGGAGAACTCCCAGCGGCGCCCCTGGTCCTCGGCCAGCGCCGACCAGAAGGCCATGCGCTCCGAGAGCACCTCGGCCGCGTCGCACTCGGCCGTATCCTCGCCCCGGCCGCCCGCCCGGGCGGTCCTGATGACCAGGTCCACCTCCTGCTCGAGCCACGCCACGGCGCCACGGGTCTGGTCCGCGACCGGATCGGCGGCGAGCGCGGCCGCGTTGAGCCGCAGCGCCGTGAGCGGGGTGCGCAGCCGGTGCGAGAGATCCGCGGCGAACTCCCGCTCAGCGGTGAGCATCTGGCCCATCCGATCGGCCATCGTGTTGAACGCGAGTCCCACCTCGCGGAGTTCGTAGGGCCCCTGGGCGTCGACCCGAACGTCGAGATCCCCGCCGCCCAGGGTACGGGCCGCACCGGCCAAGTGGCGTGTCGCTCCCACCAGTCGGGCCGCGAGCCGGTCGGCCACCAGGGACGAGATGGCGACCAGTGCGACGGCGACACCGCCCAGTACGAGCCAGACCGTACGCAGCCCGCGCCTGAGGTCGCCGTCGAGCAGGTAGACCTCGACCACGGCGATGCCTCCGTTGTCGAGCACGACGGGCTGGAGCACGGAGTATCCACCTGTGACCGGGGCGGTGTAGGCACGCCCCTGCCGTGCCGCCGCGCCGAGCTGCTCGTCACTCGCGTGTGCCGGACCGATCACGGCACCGGACGGCAGGTGCACCGCCATCCGCCCGGCGGCACCCACCGGCGTGCTCGCCAACGCCCGTTCCAGCAGTGTGCGGTCCGTGGTGACCACGAGGACGGGTTCGATCGCGGCGGCCTGGCGTTCGGCCTCGGTGAACGCCCGGTCCCGGGCGTACTCGCGGACTGTCAGGGCCAACGGGATCAGGAACGCGAGCGCGACCATGGTGGCGACGGCGATCGCGAACCGGGCCAGCGCCCCTCTCACGGCCGGGAACCGGACGGCCCGCCCGCGGGGGCCTCGAGCCTCACACCGACGCCGCGCACGGTGTGGAGATAGCGCGGGGCGGCGGCGCGTTCGCCGAGTTTCCGGCGCAGCCACGACAGGTGCACGTCGATGGTCTGGTCCTCTCCGTAGGGCTGCTGCCACACCTGGGCGAGCAGTTCACGGCGGGTCACCACCTCGCCGGGCCGCCCGGCAAGACAGGCGAGCAGGTCGAACTCACGGCGGGCGAGGTCCAGCGGCACCCCGTCGAGGGTCGCCTCCCGCCGGCGCAGGTCGACCCGCAGTCCACCCACGACCAGCACCTCGGAACGGCTGCCGGAACCCGACCGGCGCAGCAGGGCGGCGAGCCGGGCGTTGAGGTACTCCCCTGAGAAGGGCTTGGTCACGTAGTCGTCGGCGCCCTCGTGGAGGAGGCGGACGATCTCCGCCTCCTCGTCACGAGCGGTGGCGACCATGACCGGGACGTCGGACACGCCCCGCATCATCTTCAGGGCCTCGGCACCGTCAAGGTCGGGCAGGCCGAGGTCGAGTATGACGACATCCGGAGGATGACGGGAGACTTCCCGAAGGGCCTCCAAAGCCGTTCCGACGCTGCGAACGGTGTGTGAGGCATTCGTCAGGTCGCGAATAACGGCCCATTTGACGAAGGGATCGTCCTCGACCAGGAGCACACTTGCCATAGTGCCCCTCACCGTACGCCACAGGTTCCATGATTCGCCACTGTTGGGCTGTTGCCGGGCTTTCGGGCAATATTGGGCCGTGCGCTTTTGGACCCTGGCGGCGGCATGGCTTACCGCCACCGTCGCAGCAGCAGCAGTTTCCTGGTTCGGTGTCAGCACGGCGCTGCAGGTCGCCCTCTTCGGCGCCCCGCAGGTCGTGCTGATTCCGGATCAGTCCGACATCTCCAAGGCCTCTCCCCCACCGGCGGCCTCGCCGACCCGGTCACCGCAGGCACAGAGCGGTCCGTCCGGAACGGCTTCCGCCGCGGCGCCACCGGCCGCGCCGGCCACCAGGGCACCGGCCCCTGCGGCGTCCCCCAGCACCACGGCCACGACGACCCCGACCACGACCCCGACCACGACCCCGACGGGCGACGGGTCGAGCGTCCACGGCTACACGGTCCACGGCGGCCAGGTCGCGCTGGCCCTCGGCTCCGACTCGGCCTCCCTCGTCTCGGCAACACCCGCCTCCGGATACGCGGTGAAAGTGTGGCGGGCACAGGGCTGGCTGCGGGTGGACTTCACCGGAAGCGCCGGCACATCTTCAGTCTTCGCCACGTGGAACGGGCACCCGCCGATGGTGCAGACCTACGAGTCCTGACCGCGCACCACATACCCAGCAGACGGGTCCGGCTCCGCTCGCGGCGGGAACAATAACCCTTCCTTACACCTTTCTTAATCCTCCGCGTTTTCCTCCGGATCGGAAGCTGGCTAGGGTCGACGGCAGCCGGTCGGGGAATCGACCGGCTCTCCCCGAACGCCGCCTCTGGTGCCGCAGGCCGACGGCCGTGGTTTTCCTGTGCGGGGCGATGCGTACGAGTTCCTTCTTCGACGGGCCGGAATCACGCCGGCCGATTCCCGTGTGCCGAACGGAACCAGGACAGGAGAAGCCTTGCACATCGAAAACAGCACCGAGACCACCGCCCAGTCCAGACACCTGCTGGAACGGGTGATCCCACAAGTCGTCATCTCCTCCGCGCGTGAGGCCCGGCTGCGCCACCGCCCGTCCCCGCCGGGAGAGGCGATGACCGGCGGGTACGCCGAGCCGGTGGCGGAGGGGCGGGCACAGCACGGTCTTGACCGCCTGCGGACGCGCACGGCCCTACCCGAACGTGCCGCCCAGGCAGGGCAGTCCGCGTCCGCGCACCCCCTCGTGCCGGAGCCGTCGGCAGGCCCCCAGGCCGCCCCGTACCAGACCCGGTGGATCGGAGGCGCCATCGGCGAACTCTGCCGGGCTCTCGACAACGCCCGGGCGGACGCCGCCCGGCTCCAGGGACTGCTCGCGACGGCCGAAACGAACCTCGCCGCGGCACGCCGGGAGGCTACGGACACCTCCCGACAGAACGACGAGCTGCGCAACCGGCTCCGGGCGGCGGATGCCGAGCGACGGCAGGCCCTGGACGCCGCCGAACAGGCGGAGACGATGCAGGCCGTGGCGGAACGCGCGCGGGCCGAGGCCGAGACCCGGGCAACGCTGGTGTCCGCGCACATGGGCCAGGCCGAGCAGCGGGTCGAGGAAGCGCTCGCGCAGGCGCAGCAGACGGAGATCGCTCGGGACGCGGCCCGGGCCGACGCCGCCAGATGCCAGCAGGAGGCGCTCGGAATGGGGCGCACCGTCGACGAACTCCGCGGCTTCGCGGCACGCGTCACGGCGGAACGCGATGCCGCCCGCGCGGAGGCCGAACGTGCGCGACGCCAGATCGACGAGTGGACCGCCCACGTCCTGAACGCGCTGGTCGCGGAACGCGACGCGGCTCGCGCGGAGGCGGAACGGGCGACCCGCCAGGTCGGCAGGTAGCCGGGACCCTCCGGTCGATTCCACCGGGCGCCCCCGTTGCACCCCCACGCGCGGCAGGTGCACCAAACGGGCGGGGCCGCGCACCTGCCCTGTCGCCGGGACGTCAATTCCGCGGCAGACAGCCGAGCTTCACGTGTGCGCGCCCGGTCGCAGGTCTGCCTCGCGCAACGCCGGACCCACTGCCGGAACGACGACTCCTCCACCCCAATGACCATCCGTCCCTCCAGCACAGGTGCACCACACATGAGCGTTATCGGTGACGTCACGTCACCCGTGTCGACCCGGCGATCCCGCCGAGCCGCGCCCGAACGCGCGGCCCGGCACCGGGCTCCGACCGCAGCCGCAGACAGCCGGCCCCGCCTGCACCCCAGGACACTGCTCCACGGCGTCCTCGCCGGCGGGTGCGCCACCACACTGCTGTGGCTGATCCAGGTCGTGCCGTCGTCCCGGCTCGACGCGCTACTGGCCACCGCCGCCCACCTCACCGGGCTCCTCGCCGGTTACGGCATGCTGGTGATGCTGCTGCTGATGGCACGGGTACCCGCGATCGAGCACGGCGTCGGTGCCGACGTTCTGGCCCGCTGGCACGCGCGTGGAGGGCGCTACGTCCTCACCCTCGTCGGGGCACACGCCGTGCTCGCACTGATGGGGTTCGCGGCCTACTCCGGTCGCGACCTCATGAGTGCCGGCGGGGCGTTGCTCGGCTACCCCGCGCTCGCCGAGGCCACCGCGGGCACGCTACTCCTGGGCCTCGTCGGCGCGGTCTCCGCCAGGGCCGTACGGCACCGCGTCCGCCACGAGACCTGGCGGACCGTCCACCTGCTGACCTACCTGGTGGCCGGCCTCGCCTTCGCCCACGAGGTGGCCGGTCCCGACCTAGCCGGCATGCCGGTGCTCGCCTGGCTGTGGTCGCTCCTGTACGCCCAGGTCGCCGTGCTCGTGGTCTGGTACCGATGCGTGGTCCCGATCCGGCAGGTGCTGCGCCACCGCCTGCGCGTGGTGGACGTACGGACCGAAGGCCCGGGCGTGGTTTCGGTGGTGATCGCCGGCGAACGGCTGGAGGAACTCCAGGCACAGGCCGGCCAGTTCTTCCGGTGGCGCTTCCTCACCCGCAGGCTGTGGTCCACCGCCCTGCCGTTCTCGCTCTCCGCCGCGCCGCGAGGCGGCACCATGCGCATCACCGTCAAGACGCTGGGCGACCACACCCGTCGAGTACGGCGCCTGCGTCCCGGCGTCAGGGTCGTGGCCACCGGGCCGTTCGGATCGATGACCGCACACCGGCGCACCCGTCGGAAGGTCCTGCTCCTGGCCGGAGGTGTCGGCATCACCCCCATGCGGGCGCTCTTCGAGACACTGCCAGGAGGACCGGGTGACATCGTGCTCTTCTACCGCGCCAACAGTCCGGAGCACCTGGTGCTCCGTCACGAGCTGGAGTCGATCGCGAGCGTACGGCAGGCCGGACTGCACTACCTGCTGGGATCGTCGCGGGGAGAGCGCAATCCCCTGGCTCCCATGCTGCTGCTCAGACTGCTACCGGACCTGGCCGAACGGGACGTGTTCCTGTGCGGCCCGCCGGGAATGACCACCGCCGCCGTCAAGGCGCTGGAAGAAGCCGGCGTCCCACGCAGACGGATCCACTGCGAGACGTTCGCCTTCTGACCCCGTCCCACCGCAACGAACAGCCCGGCTTCCTGGACCAACGCGGCCCGCGCCCGGCGACCTCCGAAGGAAACGGCACCCCACTATGACCGTGATCCCACTCCGTCCTTCTCCGCTCCCTGCGACCCGGTGGCACCGCCTGGTCGCCGCGATCGGCCTGGCCTGCGCAGGGCTGCTGGCGGGTTCGCTGCTGTCCGCAACGGTGCGGCCGGCGGCTCCACCACCGCCGGACCGGGCCGTAGGGCATTCGCACCAGCTCTGCCCGACCGCTCACTCCTGAGCCAGCCCTGTTCCCCGCCGCCAGACGCCGGCCGCACCGCTCGCGAAGTGCCGGCTCCCGACGTCCTGCGACGGAACTGATCCTCCCGGACCGGGCCTGTCGGGGAGATCCGCTCCCGGGAGGACGTCGGCGGTCACCGTCCCAGGACACAGCCGCCCTCGACATGGCGACAAGGGGAGGCCTGACTTCTTCCGCCGTCGCGAAGCGGCCCATCGCCGACCCGCCCCAGGATCCGGCCCGCGTTCACGTCGACTACCGGTCTGTACGGTCTTCGGCCCCGCTGCCATCTCGTCGGACCGGCGGTGACCCCGGGCGGGCGGGGGCCACCGCCGCCCGCGTCGCCGGGAAATTCGCTGGCGGACGTCCGCGCGCACCGGCAGGATGAACCGCATGTTCCAGTACGCCATCGCCGAACTCCCCGCAGCCGCGGGCGCGATGGCTGCTGCCCAGGCAGTCGCAGCCGCATTCGACGGCGCACGAAGCTGACCTTCCCTGGGTCGTCCCCGGGACCTCAGACGGGGAAGGTCGGCTCGTCGCTGAGGTCCCGTCATCGCGCTGACGACTCCCGGAGAGAAACCATGGCCAAGCAGGCCTTCGTGCGCAGCAAGCCGCACCTGAACATCGGCACCATGGGTCACGTCGACCACGGCAAGACCACCCTCACCGCGGCCATCACCAAGGTCCTCGCCGAGCGCGGCGGCAGCTCGTTCGTCCCGTTCGACCGGATCGACCGGGCCCCGGAGGAGGCCGCCCGCGGCATCACCATCAACATCGCGCACGTCGAGTACGAGACGGCCACCCGGCACTACGCGCACGTCGACATGCCCGGCCACGCCGACTTCGTGAAGAACATGATCACTGGTGCGGCGCAGCTGGACGGCGCGATCCTGGTCGTCTCCGCCCAGGACGGCATCATGCCGCAGACCGCCGAGCACGTACTGCTGGCCCGTCAGGTCGGCGTCGAACACGTCGTGGTGGCGTTGAACAAGGCCGACGCGGGCGACCCGGAGCTCCTGGAGCTGGTCGAGCTGGAGGTGCGCGAGCTGCTCGGCGCGCACGGGTACGACGGCGCGGGCCTGCCGGTGGTGCCGGTCTCCGGGCTGCGCGCGCTGGAGGGCGACCCGTACTGGTCGGCCGCGCTGCTGCAACTGCTGGACGCGGTGGACGCGTACGTGCCGACGCCGGTGCGGTACACCGACGCGCCGTTCCTGCTGCCGATCGAGAACGTGCTCACCATCACCGGCCGCGGCACGGTGGTGACCGGCGCGGTCGAGCGCGGACGGGTGCGGATGGGCGACCGGGTGGAGGTGCTCGGCTACGACGCGGACGTGCAGTCCGTGGTGACGGGTGTGGAGACCTTCGGCCGGACCATGGAGTGCGCGGAGGCGGGCGACAACGTCGCGCTGCTGCTGCGCGGGGTGCAGCGCGGGCAGGTCCGGCGCGGCCAGGTGGTCGCGGCGGTCGACAGCGCCTCCGTGCACACGGGCTTCACCGCCCGGCTGCACCTGCTGTCGACGGCCGAGGGCGGCCGCCGGACGCCGGTCGCCGGCGGCTACCGCCCGCAGTTCTACCTGCGGACGGGCGACGTGGTCGGCGAGGTCCGGCTGCCCGAGGGCGTCGCCGTCGCGCTGCCGGGCGAGACGACGGAGGTGACGGTGACGCTCGGTCAGCCCGTGCCGCTGGAGCCCGGTCTCGGCTTCGCCGTCCGCGAGGGCGGGCGGACGGTGGCGGCGGGCACGGTGCAGACCGTGCTCGACTGAGCTCCTGGGCGGGCGGCGGGCCCTCGGGCCGGCCGCCCGCCCAGGAGCCGTAGGCTGCACCGGTCGACTGTGGGGTGACAGGAAGACGGCGTCCTTGTGATCGATGCGGCCCGGTGCCGACTCGGTGACACGGATCGGCACGGATGGCCGCGCCGTGGCGAAGTCCCAGAAGGACAGGGCTCCGTGAGCGTGCAACAGGGAGGCGATGCGGTCGGTGTCAGTGAGGATGCCAGTCACATTGGAGCCGAGAAGCTGCCGGTGCGTAGTGGCCGGTCCGCGTAGCGGCCCAGTTGGGTGCGTAGATCGTCCTCCTCACGAGCCCGCAGGGCCGCGAGCACTACCAGTGTCGGACCTTCGTGTCCGTGGTGCCTGATAGCGTGCCGGGCATGCCGCACCGCGCCACTCCGCGCCACACGGGCCACCTTTTGCCCTTGGCCGTCGCCGATGCCTTGTGGGCCGAGCTGATGGCCACCAGTGTGTTCCCGGCCGCTGGGCAGGCGTTCACCGGCTTCCCTGCCGATCCGCGGGTGGGGTATGTGCTGCTTGGCGCACGTGCGGTGCCGACGGTGAAGGGAGTCGGCGGCCGGTGGCATGTTCAAGAGGCCGATGTACGCCGGGCGGCCGAGGAGCTGCGTGCGGTCAAGGTGAGCGGGGCCGGCCTGGTCCGTGTCGCTCCTTTCCGCGGGTCACTGAAAGCAGGGCAGAGGGACGGGCCGGCACTGCGGTGGCGTCAGCGCCTGGGCCAGGAATGGGCCCGAGCCTGCGTCGATGCTGCCCCTCGGCGGTTGCTGCGCGACAGCGACCATCTGCCGCATCTGGCGGGAATCGACTGGCGCCGGTCTCTGGTGGAGCGGACCGGAGCCGGGGCAGGGGACACGTGGTGGCTACCTCGCACGCTGGTGAAGGTGCTGGACACGGCCGAGCACGCCGAGCAGCGGTGGTTGCTGGCCGCGCGGACCTGCCAGAGGTGCGGCTCTGTGGCGGATCAGCCCGAGCAGTGGCGGGTCCCGGCCGGCAGCAGCTGTCGGACGCTCTGCCCCGACTGCCGCACAACCACGCTGCGCCCGTACAACGGGGAGCTGGAGGGCCACGTCTACTCGGTGCTCAGCAAGAAGCGCGCCAAGCTGGAGGTGTCCGGGTGGAGGTGCGCCGTCTGCCAGGAAGCACCTGCCTTCGCGGTCGACCACTGCCACGAGCACGGCTACGTCCGCGCGCCCGTCTGCCAGTCCTGCAACACGCGGGAACGGCCGAACTACCTCTACAGCAACGACGTGTACGTCACCAGCCGCTACACGTCCCTCTTCCATACCCACGCCGAGGACTGGCTGCGGCACTGGCATCGCTGCCCCGGCTGCCGCGCCCGCACCACGCTGCCATTGCCACACCTGGCGGCACTGACCGCACTCCTGGTCGGCGAACCGCTGCGCCCGACCCACCGCGCCCCCCACAGCTCCCGCGGGCGCAAGCCTTGCGGTGAACTGCGCGCCTCCTGGAAGGGCAGTCACAACGCGCCCGGCTCCTGCGTGATCACCCTGAGTGTGGACCACTGTCCCAGCGGGGAGCACCGCATCCTGGCGCAAGTCCCCTACCGCGAAGCCGTCGACCGATTCCGCACCTGGCTGGCCGGGACAGCCCCGGCGGTGGCCGCTGCCGCGGGACCCGGCCGCCATGACACCGTCCCCGCGCAGTTCCGGCCCGTCGTTCCGGACACCAGCAGCGAGGGCCTGGCGCTGTTCTGAGCGTAGTCGGGGGCGTGTTCCTCCCCGGTCAGGTGGCCCGCGGGAGCGGGAAGGTCCGTCGGGACGAGTGGGCCGGCGGCTGCGGGCGGCGGGCAGACGGCCGGTGCCGCCCCGCAGCGCGCCGTGTCAGGCGATGTTGGTCAAGGCCAGCCGGTCGTTCGACTGCAGGCGGCGGAAGCGGCTGCCGTGGAAGACCAGTGGAGCGCCACTGACCGTAAAGACCCAACAGCGGCTTGAGCCGGGCACGGGCGGTGTGGAGGGCAGCGGTGCAGCCGGCGGGGCCGGAGCCGATGATGACGACCTCGCGCGCGTCGGCGTCGACGTGTCCTGGTTCGTGGTCATGAAGATGCTCAGCTCTCCTGCCCCGCGGCGGCCTTGGCGTCGATCTCGGCGATGAGGCCCTCGATGAGGCCCTTGATCTCGTCACGGATCGGGCGCACGGCCTCGACACCCTGGCCGGCCGGGTCCTCCAGCTTCCAGTCGAGGTACTTCTTGCCGGGGAAGTACGGGCAGGCGTCGCCGCAGCCCATGGTGATCACGTAGTCGGACGCCTGGACGGCCTCGGTGGTCAGCACCTTCGGCGTCTGGTCCGAGATGTCGATGCCCAGCTCGGCCATCGCGGCCACGGCCGAGGGGTTGATCTGGTCGCCCGGGATGGAACCGGCGGAACGGACCTCGACGCGGCCGCCGGCGAGGTGGCGCAGGAAGCCGGCGGCCATCTGGGAGCGGCCGGCGTTGTGGATGCAGACGAACAGCACGGAGGCGATCGGCGCGGTGGTCATGGTGAGGTGCCCTTCTGTTGTGCGGTGCCCGCTGAGGGCCGGGTGGGGGTTATTCAACTGGTCGGTGATTTCGGCGAGGAGGGTCTCGACGCGGGAGCCGATCTGGTCGCGGGTGGCGCGCACGCGCTCGATCGGGGCACCGTCCAGGCCGGGGACGGGCCAGTCCGGATAACGGCGGTTCGCGGGCAGGGGGCAGGCGTCGCCACAGCCCATGGTGACCACCACGCCGGCGGTGGCCACGACTTCCTCGGTCAGCGGCTTCGGGAAAGCATCGCGCGGCAGAGCAACACCGGCCACTTCCAGGACCTCGGCGATGTGCAGGTCCAGGTCATCGGCTGGTTTGGTGCCGGCCGAGGAGACGCGGACCCGGCCCTCGGCGAGGTGGGTGAGGATGGCGGCGGCGAGCTGGGAGCGACCGGCGCTGCCAGAGCAGCCGTGCCGTGGTAGCGCAGGGCCAGGCGGGCGGCGCCCGCCGAGAGTCTCGGGTCCGGCGCTGGCGGCGGGGAGTCGTTCATCAGGTGTTCCAGCCCTTCAGGGGCAGCGGGTCGCGAGAAGAAGACGCGCAGGCATCCCCGGTGACGGCCGGGAGGATGGGGCTCGCTTCGGGGCCCCGACACGGGTAACGTATCAGCCCATGGTGACATCAGTCGACGGTGATATTTTGAAGGCTCTGGCCGACCCGCTCCGGATGCAGATCATCGCGCTCCTCGCCGAGGAGGCGCTGTGCACGACGCATCTGGTCGAGGAGACCGGTGCGAAGCAGACCAACCTGTCGAACCACCTGAAGATCCTGCGCGAGGCCGGGCTGGTCGACACCGAGCCCTGCGGGCGCTTCACGTACTACAAGCTCCGCGCCGACGCCCTGGAGGCCGTCGCCGGGGAGTTCGCCGGGTTGGCCGCCACCGCCCGCGAAGCCGCCGCGAACACCCGCAAGCGGTCCTGCTGAACCACCCCAGCCCCATCCCGGCGGCCCCACTCCGCCCTGCACGAGGAGTACCTGTTGAGCGCCATGGACGAGGCGAGACCTGAGGTCACCGCGGCCGAGCCTCTCGCTGCCGAGCCGTCGGCCGTTCCGCTGCTGAACCGGGTGGCGGCCGAGCTGGTCGGCACCGCCGCCCTGGTGGCGGTGGTGGTCGGATCCGGCATCCAGGCCACCGAGCTCACCAAGGATGTCGGCCTGCAGCTGCTCGCCAACTCGCTCGCCACCGTCTTCGGTCTCGGCATCCTCATCCTGCTGCTCGGACCCGTCTCCGGAGCACACTTCAACCCGGTCGTCACCCTCGCCGAGTGGTGGAGTGGCCGCAAGGATCCCCAGGGTCTCGGGGGCCGGGAGGTCGCCGCGTACATCCCCGCGCAGATTGCGGGTGCGATCGGCGGCGCGGTGCTGGCGGACGCGATGTTCGGTGAGGCGCTGGTGACGTGGTCGACGCATGACCGCTCGGCCGGGCACCTGCTACTCGGCGAGGTCGTCGCCACCGCCGGCCTGATCCTGCTGATCTTCGGACTGGCCAAGACCGACCACCTGCGCTTCGCCCCGGTCGCGGTCGCGTCCTACATCGGCGCCGCCTACTGGTTCACCTCCTCCACCTCGTTCGCGAACCCCGCGGTCTCCATCGGTCGGGCGTTCACCGGCACCTTCGCCGGCATCGCCCCGAGTTCGCTGCCCGGGTTCATCGGGATGCAGCTGATCGGCGGGGTCGTCGGCCTGGCCCTCGTCGCGCTGATCTTCACCCACCGCGCCAGGGCCACGGCGAAGTGAGCGCGGTCCGGCACGTCCAGGTCCTCGTCGTCGGGGCCGGCCAGGCGGGCCTGGCCGCCGCGTACTACCTGCGGCGCGCCGGACTCGACTTCGCCGTCCTCGACGCCTCGAACGCGCCGGGCGGCGCGTGGCAGCACTGCTGGGAGAGCCTGCGGCTGTTCTCCCCTGCCGCGTACTCGTCGCTGCCTGGACGTCCCATGCCGGGTCAGGCTGGGCAGACCTATCCGGACGCGGAGCACGTCGTCGAATATCTCGTCGAGTACGAGAGGCGGTACGAGCTTCCCGTCCACCGCCCCGTCCAGGTCCGCGCGGTGGAGGACGCCGGCGCCGCCGGTCTGCTGGCCCGCACCGACGACGGTGACTGGCACACGAGGGCACTGATAAGCGCCACCGGCTCCTGGTCGCGTCCCTTCGTTCCCGCCGTCCCGGGCCGCGAACTGTTCGCCGGACGGCAGCTTCACACCCGCGACCACCACCGGGCCGAGGACTTCACCGGCCAGCGCGTCGTCGTGGTGGGCGGCGGCAACTCCGGCGCGCAGATCGCCGCCGACCTCCTCGGCCACGCCGCCGCCGTCCGCTGGGCCACCCGCCGCCCTGCCCGGCTCCTGCCCGACGAGGTCGACGGCCGGGCCCTGTTCGAGATCGCCACCCGCCGCGTCCAGGACGGCGGCCCGCGCATCAGCGACCTCGGCGACATCGTCGCCGTCCCGCCCGTCCGCCAGGCCCGTGCAGCCGGACTCCTCGACGACCACCGCATGTTCGACGCCCTCACCCCCATCGGCCCGCGCTGGCCGGACGGCGAGGTGTGGCCAGCGGACACCGTCATCTGGTGCACCGGCTTCCGCCCGGCCCTGGCTCACCTCGCCCCGCTCGGACTCCGTGGCGGCGAACGCGGCCGCATCGACACGGTCGGCACCCGCGTCGCCGCCGACCCGCGCGTCCACCTCCTCGGCTACGGCGACTGGACCGGCCCCGCCTCCGCGACCCTCATCGGGGTGGGCCGGACCGCGCGGCAGACCGTCGCCGAAATCACCGGTCTCCTGCACTGACCGGTCCCCGGCGCTGGGGGCAGAAGGTTGCAACCAGTACCAGGTACGGGCTTACGGCCGAAACGTCCCCACCGCGCACACCAGGAGAGACGAAGAGGAAGAGCCGAAAAGGAACGCTGGTGTGCGGACCGGTCATCCGACCAGTCCGCACACCAGCGGTGTCGTTCAGCGAAAAGGATCAGTCGTCCGTCTCGTCGTACCGGCCGTGGCCGAGGCGACGCAGGTCGAAGGACCAGATGCCGCGCCCGAAGGTGGCTGCGTAGAGCTTGCCGTCGGGGCCGATCTTGAGCTGCTGCACCGAGGTGGTGGGCAGGTTGCGGCCGAGCACCCTGAAATCAGTGGCGCCGGGCGCACGGTAGAACGCGGCGAGGTCGGTGCCGAGGGCCAGGCCGCCGTTGGGCAGCAGCTTGATCGAGGTGGCCGGCACGTCGGGCAGGTTGGCCGAGACGTCGGTCCAGGTGGTGCCGCCGTCGTGGGTCTCGAAGAGGTGGCCGATTCCGGCGCCCGGGCCCTCGGTCCAGCTGCGGGAGAAGCCGCTGAACGAGACGAACACGTGCTGGGCGTCGTTCTCGTCGACCGCGAAGGAGGAGATGTACCGGTTGGGCAGGGTGCCGTCGACCGGCAGGTTGAGCTGGTGCCAGCCGGTGCCGTCGGTCTTGCCGACGGCGATGCCGCGGCTGAAGCCCTGGTTGTTGCACGGGCCGCACCAGCCCGCGTAGACGGTGCCGTTGACGGTGGCCACCGCCGTGGCGACGTGGCCCTCGCCGAGGTCGTAGGCCGACGTCCACTCGCTGCCGCTGCGGATCGCGAAGCCCTTGTTCTGCACCCAGACGTGCCGACCACCGGCGATCCAGGTGTTGGTGTTCTTCGGGTCGGTGGTGATCGGCGCGATGAAGCGGGCGCCCGCCCCACCGAGGTCCTTGTCCGGCGGGGCGACCTCGAAGGAGGTGGCCTTGCTCGGGTCCTTCGTCCAACTTCCGTCGTTGACGGCACAGTTCTGGGTGACCCAGACGTCCAGGTAGACGTACTCCTCGGCGATGTTGCAGCCGTTGGCCGGGTCGACGATGGTGTCGGCACCGTCGCCACCGAAGTTGGAGCCCATCACCTTGTCGTGGGCGCGCAGGATGGACTCGCCGTTGTCCTGGAGGCCGCCGCTGACGATCACTCCCCGGCCGGAGCGGTCCGCCGGGTCCTTGCCGACGCCCACCGAGTAGTACTGCAGGGTGTCGATCGTCCCGTCGTTGAGGGACTTCCAGTCCTTCGCGTGACCGCCCGCGTCCAGCTGCCCGTTGACCGGACGGGTGTAGATACCGCCGTCGTTGCCGACGTAGACGCTGGTCTTGCCCTGGTAGCTGCCGATGGCGACGGCGTGCTGGTCGGAGTGCGTCGTCGGCGAGCAGTCACCGGTCTGCTTGGTGGGGTCGATGCTCCAGCACGGGAACGGGTTGTTCCAGTACGGGGCGATGGTGGCCCACTTGGCGCCGCCGTCGGTGGTCTCGAAGACCTCCTCCAGGCCTGCCCAGACGTGGTCCGGGTTGGCCGGGTCGACCTGGAGGAACTGGTTGTACCAGGACTGGATGCCCGGCTGGTAGCCCGCGTCCTGGAGCGCCGAGCCGGAGCCCTTGAGCTTGTCCTTGTCCGCCACCAGCGTCCACGGCCCCGACGGCGAGCCGGACTTGGAGACGTAGATGCCCTTGAGGCCGGTGTCCGGGTTGTGCGCCATCACGTCCGGCGACTGGTCGATCGCGTAGTAGCGCGAGCCGTCCGCCGAGCGCGCGAAGGTCACGTTGCCGACGTTCGCCGCGTCCGTCGGCAGGTCACCCAGCGAGGCCACCCGCTGCCAACTGCCGTCGGCCGCCTTGCTGTAGAAGCCGTTGTAGGTGTCACCGCCGCGCCAGCCGACCGCCAGGATCACCTTGGACGGGTCCTTGGGGTCGATGGCGACGTCGTTGGCGATGTTCTTGTACGGCGCGCTCGGGTCGCTCGCCTTCGAACCGCCGGGCAGGTAGTCGGGGTTGGGCGCGAACTCCAGTGTCCACGGCCCGGACAGGTCCGTCGTGGAGTGGGTCCACACGCCCCGGTTGGTGGCCGCCCACACCCTGTCACCGGCGAAGCGCAGCTGGTGGATCGTGGTGGACTCCAGCTCGGCGCCGCCGACCCGGTTTCCGGGCTGGAACTTCCCGTGCTTCGGGTCGGCCAGCACGTACACGCCGGTGCCGACGTACGAGGTCGCGCCCGTGTTGGACTCGCCGGTGGCGTACCAGAGCCGCCCGCCGCCGTCCAGGTTCAGGGTGCCGGTGGACAGCGTGGGCAGCTTGTCGGCGATCGGCTCCCAGTGCCCGCCGCCGGTGCGGGAGCGGAACACGCCGCCGTTGGCGCCGCCCGCGTAGACGTAGCCGTCGGAGTCGGCCGCGATGCCGGTGATGCGGCCGGTGACGTAGCCGGCGCCGCCGCTGGAGTTGGAGTTGACGTCGCGGTAGCGCGGGTCGTCGCCGTTGTACGGCTTGTTCGTCACGTGGTCCCAGGAACCGCCGGTGTGCGGCAGCGACTGCAGTTGCGCCCAGGCCGCGCCGTACGCGCCGGGGGCCACCACGCCGGGGGCGGTGCGGGCCTCGGTGTACTGCGCGGTGCCCTCGGCTGAGTTCTCCGCCTCGTCGCTGCCGCCGTCGCCACCGGTCTCGGCCTTGGCGGAGAAGGTCCGGCCGACCGAAGTCTGGCCCTTGACCTTCTGAGCGTGCTTCTGGCCGCCCTCGGTCAGGCGCTGCACCGGGTTCGGCTGGGTTCCGGGCTGCGCGGCGGGTGCGGCGACGGCCTGAGTGGTGGTCAGGCCGAGCGCGGTGAGCGTGACGGCGCTCATGAGCAGCCGTCGTCGTTGCCTGTTCGGCACGGTGCGTCCTCCCTGGGCGGCCGGGGCGCGCGGTCGCACTCCCGGTGGATCAGACCGAAGCCTGGCCGGTGCAATGGCACCGCGTGAAGGGGGTTCGCGTAACGAATGATTAAAACTCAATTCTGTGAAATCCGTTAAAGCAACGGAATACCCCGAGGTCGCAACTGGTCCTCAACCGGCGGGGGTTCGATCTCGCGCATCGTTCGCATCCGACAACTAACGCATCTGCAAATACTCCTGCACCGCTCTTCCTTGGAATGCTCAAAGACGGCAGGTTGGGGCCGCACGTCCGCGTCATCCGCGAGGAGCCCCGATGAGTTCAGCCAGGCGCCGCGCAACCCGCGTAGCCCTGAGCGCGGCCCTGCCCGCTCTGCTGCCGTTCCACGCGAGACCAGCCCGTGCGAGACCGACGGCCGCTTCGACGCCCCGTTCTCCGCCGACCCCGGCAACGCCGACCACTGGGTCGCCGGTGGTCGGTACGTCTGGGACGACCTGGGCAAGGGCTGGGACACCACCTGCTGGCAGCAGGTCTGCGACTGGAAGCCCGTCCGCGACCTCGGCACGGGCAACGCCTCCACCGCCGTCGCCGTCTCTGGTTCGACCACCTACGCCGGCTGGTGCAGCACCGGCAACGGCTGCAACCCCGGCGCGGCCACGCCGTTCACCTCCGGCATCGGCACCAACTACGGCGGCACCTGGCACCGGATCAGCGCCCCCGAGCTGCCGAACCGCTTCGTCACCGACCTGACCGTCGACCCGGCCGACAGCCGGCCACGTCTACGCGGTCTACGGCTCCTACAGCCGCCACTGGATCGACGGCGCCGGAGTGGGCCACGTCTTCGAGTCCCGCAACGGCGGCGCGCACTGGACGGCCATCAGCGGCAACCTGCCCGACGCCCCGTTCAGCGTGGTGAAGCTCTGGAAGGCCAGGTGGTCGTCGACGGCGACGTCGGCGTGTTCGCCGCCACCGGGTCCGCCAGCTGGAGCCGCCTCGGCTCCGGCCTGCCGAACGCCTCCGTCTCCGACCTCACCGTCTCCCCCGACGGCAGCTACCTGGTGGCCGCCACCCACGGCCGCGGCCTGTGGAAGATCACCAGCTGACGGTACTTCCCACGTGCGGCCCACCAACCACCCTCGGCTGGTGGGCCGCGCGCACACCTGCGGAACCGGACGGGCGCCGCTGTCGTCTCATGGCCGCATCGTCCGCCAGAACCGGGAGACCTCACCTCATGCACCGACACAGAGCCGTGGGGATCGCCGTCCTCATCCTCACCGCGCTCGGAACCGCCTCGGCCTGCGATGCGGACAAGGGCGGCACCAACCAGCCCTCCAGCCCGCCCCCGGCCACCACCGCCGTCACGGCACCGCCTTCGACGGCGGCCCCGACGGCCGCTCCGGCGGCCCCGGGGACCAGCACAACGGCCGCCTCGCCGACTGTCCCGGCGACCCCTGGCGCAGCCACCCCCGCACCGCCCCGAACGGCCCCGGTCAACACACCCCCGCCCGCGACCCACGCGGCCACGCCCCCGCCTGCGGCAGCCACACCGCCGCCCGCACCGACGCAGTCTGTCGACGTCGAGAACCCGATCGACCTGGCCCACGGCTCCCCCGGCGCACCCACCCGCCCCGCGCACTGACGCGGCGGCCGGCCCGCCCCCGACCGCGCCGAGCCGAAGGGGCGCGCCGGTGCCGAAAGTGAGGAGCGACAAGCGAGGGACGAGCGCCGGTGCCGAAAGTGAGGAGCGACAAGCGAGGGACGAGCGCCGGAGCGACGACCGTCGGCGCCGGATCAGAGCGCCCCGGAGGCGAGCGCGCGAATGGGGGTGAGCCGGCCGCCGTCGGTCAGTTCCGCACCGGCGGCCGGACGGCCAGCGGGTGGTCACCGGCGGCGGACAGCACCGGGCCGGTCACCGCCCGCGCGGTGCCGCCGGTCACCGCGAGCCCGCCCTGGACGGCGTACATCGCCTCGTCGAAGGCCTGGCCGCCCGCGGGCGCCTTGCCGACGGCGAAGATCGCGACCGTCTTGCCGTTCACCACCGAGGTGGAGAGGTAGTCGCCGACCATGCTGCCCTGCGTGGTCGAGGCGGTATGGGAGAGCGACATCGACCCGGCAACCGTCTGCGGGGCGCTCCGCCACGCCCGTTGCACGCTGCTTCGCACCGTTGATCGTGAGGACCACGGCGGGGGATCAAGTACTGCGAACCAGTGACAGCGAACGCCCGGCACGTGTGTGGCACGTCCGCTCGTGGAACGCCTGGCCGAGCACAGCCCGGACCACAGGGAGCGCAGATGACAACCGACGACTTCGTTCTCGATGTGAGCAGAATCCGTGACGAGGCCCGCCAGAAGATCGAGGCGGGACCGGTCACCGGCAGCTACGGCCTCGACCGGCAGAAGGTGATCTCCATCCTCAATGACGTGGTCGCGACCGAGGTGGTCTGCTGGTTGCGCTACACCAGGCATGCCATCTCCGCGACGGGCATCGACCGGGCACAGGTCGCCGCCCAGTTCACGGAGCACGCCGCCCAGGAGATGCAACACTGTCTTCGTGCCGCCGAGCGCATCTCCCAGCTCGGGGGTCAGCCCGACTTCGACCCCGCCAGTCTCGCTCAGCGCGCCCATACCGACTACACCACACCGGCCGCCCGCGACCTCAAGAGCATGCTCGAGCACAATCTCGTCGCCGAGCGCATCGTGATCTCGACCTATCAGGAGATCGCGCGGTGGCTGGGCGACCACGACCCGACCACGCGCCGCCTGATCGAGTCGATCCTGGAGGAGGAGGAAGAGCACGCCGACGATCTCGTCGACCTGCTGGCACGATGACAGCGGCCAGATCGGCGCCGCCGACGCCCGGTGGCGAGTTCGAGGGGTCGGATGGCAGTCCAGCCGGCGGCCGTGGTCGGCCCTGCTGCTTTCCGGTCTTCACGAGGACGCCGGTGATGCCGAAGCGCTGGGCCGCGAGCACGTCGGATCGGCTCGCGGAGCTGGGTATCGAGCTACTGCGGCCCTCACTCAAGCGCGAGAAGAAGCGGTCCGGCAATCCAATGCTCAAGGAGGTCTGCCAGCTGATCGAGTCGGTCAACGACACCCTCAAAGGCCGCCGGCATCTGACACAACAACGAGATCGGTGCTTCGGTCGCCCGATCACTGATCGCTTATGACCACTGATCACCGGGCACAGCCTTGTTGGCGTTCCAGGGGTTGACCATAGCCGCCAGTGGATAGTTGTCGTGGCATGCCAGCCGATCACGCCGCTACCGTCCGTCCCGGGTCCCCGACGGACGTCGAGGAGGCGTTGACGATCCTGGATGCCGCTCACGCCCAGCGGGGCGGGCGCCTGCTCCACGCCGCGGAGGGCGATGCTCGGACTCGCCAGAGGCTCACCAATCCCGACACGTTCTTCTTCGTCGCCGAGAGCGCGGTCGGCCGCCTGATCGGCCTTGCAGCCGGTATGAGCGGCCGCGAAAACGGTGGTACTGGCCCGGCCCTTCCCGGGCTGTGTCACATCAGCATGGTTGCCGTTCACCCCGAGCACTGGGGCAAGGGGTTGGGCAAGCGGCTCATCCAGGCGCTACTCGCCAATGGCCGCGACTATGGCTACGACCAGTTCCAGCTGTTCACGCACGCCGACCCGCCGGTCTCAGCCGACCAGGACCGTCTTCATCACGGCCCCGTCGGCGGCGTCCCCAGCGCCGAGGCATGCCGCTCGAGCGGACACACCGTCACCAGCCCTGCCAGCCGGGCCGCCTGTGGCGAGCTGCGGGTGTCTGCGCCGCCCGGCCGCCCCTGATCTTGCCAGGGGTTCCTCAGGGTTGAACTCAGGGACAGTCCTGAGGTGCGGACACCACACGCGGCCCTAACGTCGGTGCGGTGGGCGACCGACGCCCTCGACCGATGTCCCGATGGAAAGGCGCGCGAGTGTTCCGGAACAAGGTGCTACCGGCACGGGCTTCGAGCCCGGCCTTCGCCGGTGCGGAGAGGACGGGCGACCTTGTCCGTCTGGCCGGTGTGCGCAAGCTCTATGGTCGTGGTGACAATCGGGTGCGGGCGCTTGACGGGGTGGATGTCGGGTTCGAGGCGGGGACGTTCACCGCGATCATGGGGCCTTCGGGTTCGGGCAAGTCGACGCTGCTGCAGTGTGCGGCGGGTCTGGACCGGGTCGACGCGGGTCAGGTCCTGCTGGACGGGGCGCCGTTGCACGAGCTCTCGGAGCGTGCGCTGACGGAGTTGCGTCGTGAGCACATGGGTTTCATCTTCCAGTCCTTCAACCTGATTCCCGCACTGACGGCACGACAGAACGTCGAGCTGCCCTTGCGGTTGGCGGGGTGGGAGATCGATGCCGTGGCGATCGAGCGGGGCCTGGCGCAGGTGGGGCTGGCCGAGCGCGGCGGGCACCGTCCAGGCGAGCTGTCGGGTGGTCAGCAGCAGCGGGTCGCGATCGCGCGTGCGCTGGTGACCAGGCCGAAGGTGATCTTCGCGGACGAGCCGACCGGCGCGCTGGACTCGAAGACCGCCCGGGAGGTCCTGGCGCTGCTGCGCGGGGTCGTCGAGGAGCACGGGCAGACGGTGGTCATGGTCACCCACGACCCGGTCGCCGCCTCGTACTCGCAGCGGGTGGTCTTCCTCGCCGACGGCAAGGTGACCGGCGAGCTGTTCGAGCCGACGGCCGAGACCGTCGCGCTGCGGATGGCCGCGCTGGAGCCCGGCGAGAACGGGACGAACCCGTGCTGAAGATCGCCGCAGCCACCCTGCGTCACCGTCTGATGGGCTTCGTGGGCGCCTTCCTCGCCCTCGCGCTCGGCACGACGATGATCGGCATGATGACGCTGACCCTGGCGGCCACCTTCGGCACGCCGCACCCGGGCCCGCAGCGGTTCAAGGAAGCCCACACGGTCGTCGCGCCGCAGGGCTTCGAGTCACGCCCGATGAAGGCCCCCGCGGTCCTGCCCGCCGACGTCGTGGCCAAGGTCAGCGCGGCGGGCAAGACCATACCCGACCGCAGCTTCCCCGTGCGGCTGAACCCCGGCCCGGGCGCGACCGGCCACCCCTGGTCCTCGGCCGCGTTCGCGGGCTACCACCTGACGGCCGGACGCGCCCCCCAGGCCGGGGACGAGATCGTCCTCGCCGGCGACCAGTCCCTGATCGGAGGTCAGACCCAGGCCGCCACCCCGGACGCCACCGGCCAGTACAAGATCGTCGGAGTCACCGACGCGCTCTGGTTCGAAAACCCGGCCTTCTTCAGCGACACCGAGGCCCAGCGCCTCTCCCCCGGCGTCAACGCCCTGGTCACCGACCAGAAAACCGAACAGCTGTCCGCCCTCGTGGCCGGCCAGGCCACCGTCCTGACCGGCGACGACCTGGTCCGCCTGGACACCGACACCACCGGCGGCGCCCAGGCCCTGGCCAACGCCCAGGCCATGGCCGGAAGCACCACCGGACTCGCGGTGTTCGTCGCCGTGTTCGTCGTCATCGCCACCTTCGCCTTCGCCACCGAACAACGCCGCCGCGAACTCGCCCTGATGCGCCTGGTCGGCGCAGCCCCCCGACAGGTGCGCCGCATGGTCCTCGGCGAAGCCCTGCTGATCGGCCTGGCCGCCGCGATCGCCGGCTGCATCCTCGCCCCGCTGTGCACCGTGACCCTGCGCTCCTGGATGCTCGACCACAACGTCGCCCCGTCCTGGTTCACCATCCCCCTCAACCCCCTGCCCCTGCTGATCTCCTTCCTCATCGGCGTGGCCGCCGCCCTGGCCGGCTCCGCCGCCACCCTCGTGCGGGTCTCCCTCGTCAAACCGATCGAGGTCCTGCGCGAAAACGCGGTCGAGCGCCGCGTCATGACCCCCATCCGCTGGCTCCTCGGCACCGCCATGCTGATCGGCGCCATCGTCGCCGGCACCGTCATCGGCCAAACCGAGCCCTACCTCGCGGCCAGCGTCCGCAAATACGAGATGGTCCCGGTCCTCTACGTCGGCGCCGTCACCCTCCTCGCACCGATCCTGCTGCGCCCCGTCACCCGCCTGCTGATCGCCCCGCTCCGCGGCTCGGCCAAGGCCGGCCCGCTCCTGGTACGCGAGAACATCCTGACCTCCCGCCGGCGCACCGCCGCAACCGTCGCCCCCATCGTGGTGGCCGTCGGCCTGGTCGCCACCCTGCTGACCATGCAGAAATCCGGCGACGCCGTGCAACTGGCCCGCCAGCAGCAGGAAATCCACGCCGCCGACGTCGTCGTGCCCGCCGGCCCCGGCATCGACGCCCGGACCCTGGACAAACTCACCGCCGTCCCCGGCATCCGCGTCACCCCCACCACCTCGATGAACATCCGTATCGGAACCACCAAGGGCGACCAGATCGACTCACTGAGCACCAACGCCCTGCCCGCGACCGCCCTCGGCACCACCGTCACCCCACCCGTCATCTCGGGCTCGCTCACCAACCTGCCCGACAACTTCCTGATCATCGACGAACACGCCGCCCGGTCCGACGACCTGGCGGCCGGCGACCACGTGGTCACCCTCCTGCCGAACGGCACACGCGTGACCTGCGTCATCGCCGCCATCGTCGCCCGCGGCCTGGGCGGCGACGACACCTACCTGTCCGCATCACTCACCGACGCGATGACACCCACCCGCGTCTACCTCGACTCCCAGACCGGCACCGGCCAACCCCTCAACCAACAACAAACGGCCGCGGTCAACCAGGCCCTCGCCGACACCGGCGCACACCTCGTCACCTACGACACCTACCTCGAAACCCAACGCGCCCACGCCGCCGAACAGAGCGACAACGCCGCCGTCATCATCCTCGGCATCGCCCTGGCCTACTCCCTGATCGCCGTCGCCAACACCCTGATCATGGCCATGGCCGGACGACGCCGCGAATTCGCCCTCCTCGGCCTCGCTGGCACCGCACGCACCCAGATCGTCAAGATCGCCGCAGCCGAATCAGCCATCGCCGTCATCGTCGGCACCCTCCTCGCCGCCATCGCTACCGCACTCGCCGCACTGACCCAACACATCTCACTCAACAAGCTCATCACCAGCGCACCAACGGTGATCCCCTGGACCCAGATCAGCGAGACCATCGCACTCTGCGCCCTCGTCACCCTGGCCACCGCAGCACAAGCAACCGCACGAGCAACCCGCCAACGAGCAATCGAAGCCGCAGGCATCCGCGAATAGAACACTGTCACCAGGGCGCTCGGCATCCCCGCCGAGCGCCCTGACGCTGTCGAAACCCTGCCAGGCGCCCCTCGCTGCCATGATGGACCCGTGGGCAACCAGAAGAGGACCGAACCTCTGCGGGTGGCCGATGAGCGCGCCACGCTGACCGGCTTCCTGCAACGCCAGCGAGACACCCTGGCCATGGCATGTGCGGGGCTCACCGCCGAGCAGCTCAGGGAGAGGGCCGTGCGACCCTCGGGCTTGTCGCTGCTCGGGCTTGTCCGGCACATGGCTGACGTCGAGCGGACCTGGTTCCGGAACGTGTTGAACGACGAGGACAGCGCTGCTCACTGGCCCCGAAGCGGCGGCGGCGCTTTCGACGTCGACACCGCAGATCCGGCCGAGGCGTTCAAGATCTGGAACGAGGAATGCGCCCGATCCCGCGACATCGTGAATGCCGCCGAGTCCCTTGACGTCGTCGGGCGGCGCCGAGACGACATCTTCTCGCTCCGCTTCATCCTCATCCACATGATCGAGGAATACGCGCGACACAACGGCCACGCCGACCTCCTCCGCGAGCACCTCGACGGAACCGTCGAACGGTAAAAGGGCCGTTACGCGTCGTAAGGATACAGTGCAGTTCGTCGACTAAAAGTAACGACCCGGGGAGCGGGTTCACATAATCGGCCCTCCCTGCGGACGATCAAGATCGTGGAAGAACCTGCGTATCTCGGCGGCGGTCTGGAAGGCTCTGCGGGCCGGTCCAACCGGGTGATCCGCTCGGTGTCCCGTGGCCGGTCAGCCGCTGCGGTGGGACCGGGTCAGAGCCAGAACGTGGAGAGCCGTACTGATCAGCCGCACGATCAGGGCGACGACGGCACCGCCCAGACCGTTGCCGGTACCGATCCCACCTGAGTCGGTAGCGGTCACCAGCGCGCCGAGGGCCATGGCGATCAGTGCCGCCACCAGGGCCGCGACCACTGCACGTCGCCCAGGTCCGGTGACGATACGCCTGGTGGAGCGGGCCAGCGCCAGCCCGCCGGTGACTGCGGCGGTCAGCGCCAGCAGCGCGGCCACGATGGCGCCGACTCGCCCAGCGCTCAGGGTGTACACGCTGGCGGCGACCGGCTGGACCGGAGCGTGAGCGGCCGCCGGTTCGGCAAGCAGGACACCTGCGGGAAGGGTTGCGGAGCCGACGGCCCCGGGGACGGTGGTGCGCTGGCGCTCGACCGCTTCCGTGGCGGCCTGGGCCAGGGCCTCGGCGCCGCGAACCTTGCCATTGCGAAGCCAGGTCGTCAGCCGGGTGCGGCCGGTGCGCCGCAGCGCGGCAGGTGTCTGGTAGCCGGCCCCCCATGCACCACCGCCACCGCCGCGCTCCTGCCCGCCTCCAGCCCGTCCCAGCCGGCAGCGCACTCCCGCTGCCAGCGAGCCCACGCCTCCTGCACCAGCCACGGACCGCCGAGGCCCCGGCCGACCAGAGCCGACCCGCCATCATGAAAGAGCCCCGGAAGGGTGTTTGCCTTTCGCCGCAACCCTCTGACTTGTGCGTGCATGACGTCAGTCGCGGTGGACCAGCAGGGTGCCACCGGCCAGGACGGCGCTGGCGACCAGCGCCCAGGCGGTCTGTCCGTGCAGGACGAGGACGGCTCCGGGGGCGGCGCCGGCGAGCATGGTGACGACGGAGAGGACCTTCCTGCGCTGGCGGGCGGCGGCGCCCCCGGCGAGGCGGGAGTCGGCGGCGAGACCGGTCAGGGTGAGGGTGAGCACGGTGGTGGTGAGGTCCGGTACTCCGAGGCTGCGAACGGTGCCGTTGCGGATGCCCATCGCCAGGGCGAGCAGGGCGATCACGACGTACTGCGCAGGCCCGTCCGCGCTCCGGACGAAGACGACGGCGGCAGCGACGCCGTACAGCGCGGCTTCCAGGACGAAGACCGTGCCCAGCCGGGCAGGGCGCCGGGGTCCGGGGTCCCAGGTGGCGAGCCGACCGGCCAGGAGCGCGCCGAGGAGGAAGGCGGCGAGGGAGGTCAGTGAACCGGTCACGGAGAAGCCGGGTGCTCCGGCGAGGGCGAAGGCGATGACGACGACGTTGCCGGTCATGTTCGCCGTGAAGACGTGACCGAGGCCGAGGTAGCTGACGGCGTCGATAAGGCCGCTGACCAGGGTGAGGCCGAACAGGGCCAAGGCGAGCGGGTGGCGGTCGTGGATCTGTGGTCCGAGTGGTGGGGAGGTGGTGTGGGAATCGGCTGCGGGCGTGGTCACGACGGCTCCTCGGTCCGGCGGGGGGGGATTACGGGCGGGGAAATGCGGCGGGGGTGATGCGGGTGGGGGTGATGCGGCCCGGGGGCACCGCCGCGCTCCGGCGGTGCCCCCGGGCCGAGTCGGCTCCCGCTCAGAAGAAGCAGGGGTCCAGCGGCACCTGCGCCTGTCCGGGCAGCGCGAGACCACGCGCCGTGCGCCAGGCGTGCTGCTCGCCGGAGGCGGCCACGGCCTCCAGCACGCCTTCGGCCTGGCGGACCCCTGCGGCCAGGCTGGGGGCGGGGGTGGCGTGGTAGCCGCCGAAGCGGGTGACCGGGCTCCAGGAGGGCGACACCTCGGGCAGGTCGGGGGCCAGGCCCTGGTGTTCCGCGGTGGCGTGGACGATCCGCCCGCCAACGACGGTGAGGACGGACTCGATGTGCGGGATGTCAGCCTCGGGCACGGTGAAGTAGTCGGCGCTGAGCAGCGCGATGTCCGCGTAACTGCCGACCGTCAGACGGCCCTTGACCTCCTCCTCGCCGGTGAGGCGGGCACCGCCCAGGGTGTAGAGCTCCAGCGCCTGGGCGCGGCTGAGCCGGTTGTGCTCGGCCGTGAGGCGCCGCCCCGAGACGGCCCGGCCGGAGACCAGCCAGTGCAGGGCGACCCAGGGGTTGTAGGAGGAGACCCGGGTGGCGTCGGTGCCCGCCGCGACGGTCAGGCCGCGGTTCAGCATCGCGCGCAGCGGCGGCGCCTCGGCGGCGGCCGGAGCGCCGTAGCGCGCGACGAAGGCCTCACCCTGGAAGGAGAGGCGGTTCTGCACGGAGACGGCGCCGCCCAGGGCGGCGATGCGGTCGAGGCTGTCCGGGCTGACGGTCTCGGCGTGGTCGAAGAGCCAGCGGTTGCCCTGGGGGAAGAGGCCCTCGGCGGCGAGCTTCTCGAAGACGGCGAGGTCGCGGCGGATGGTCTCGTCGTAGGTGGCGTGCAGCCGGAAGCCCCAGCCGTTCTCCGTCAACAGGCGGACGGCCTTCTCGAAATCGACCTCGTAGGAGCCCAGTTGTGGCCGGGGTTCGGTGAAGTTCTCGAAGTCGGCGGCGGCCCAGGTGAGGTTCTCCCCCGCACCGTTGAGGCGCAGCCACTCGTCGCCCTGCCCTGGGCGCACGGTGTTGACCCAGCGGGTGAGGTCGTCCAGCTCCTGCCCCGCGGTCTGCGGGAAGAGGTGGTAGGCGATGCGCAGGGTCAGCTCGCCTTGGCGGGCGAGTTCCATGACGGTGCCGTAATTCTCGGGGAAGCTCTGGAAGCCGCCGGCGGCGTCGATCGCGGAGGTCAGGCCGAAGCGGTTCAGTTCGCGCAGGAAGTGCCGGGTGGAGCCGATGCGGTCGGCCTCGTCCAGAGTCGGCGCCTTGGCCAGGGTCGAGTAGAGCAGCAGCGCGCCGGGGGCGGCGATCAGCAGGCCGGTGGGCTCGCCGTCGTGTCCGCGGACGATCTGGCCGCCCGCCGGGTCGGAGGTGTCCCGGGTGAAGCCGGCGGCGCGCAGCGCGGCCCGGTTGAGCAGCGCCGACTGGTAGAGGTGCAGTACGAAGACGGGGGTGTCGGGCGCCGCGGCGTTGAGCTCCTCCAGGGTGGGCAGGCGCCGCTCGGCGAACTGGTCGGCGGACCAGCCTCCGACCACCCGCACCCACTGGCCGGGCGGGGTGCGCTCGGCCTGGAGCCGGAGCATCGCCAGGGCCTCGCGCAGCGTCGGGACGCCGTCCCAGCGAAGCTCCAGCACGTAGTTGAGACCGCCGCGGATGACGTGCAGGTGCGCGTCGTTGAGTCCGGGAACGGCTCGACGGCCGAGCGCGTCGACCACCCGGGTGCCGGGGCCGACCAGCGGAGCGGCGTCCGCGTCGTCGCCGACCGCCTGGATCAGTCCGTCCCGGATGGCCACAGCGGTGGCCTGGGGGCGGCGCGGGTCGTTGGTGTACACCTTGGCGTTGCGCACGACGAGGTCGGCGGGCTGGTCGGGGGTGCCGGGACGGATGCCGGCGACGGGCATGGTGGACAACGGAGGTCCCTTCGTTCGGTGGTGTTCGGCGGTGGGGGTTGAGGGTGTGCGCGAGGTCAGTGGAAGCCGAGCGCGGAGGGAGTCACCGCCGGGGCGCCGGCCGGCCGCGAATTCGCCAGGGCCGCGAGGATCAACGCCGCTAGCTCTCCCCCGGCCCGTTCGATCCGCGCCGGCAGCCTGTCGGTGTGCGTGTCGCCCGTCCCGCCCCAGTCCTCGGAGGCCGCGAAGACCGCGGTCGGTGCGACGAGCGCGCGCTGGTAGGCGAAGAGCGGGCGCATCGCGTGTTCCAGGGCCAGGGAGTGGCGCGCGGTGCCGCCCGTCGCGCCGATCAGCACCGGCTTGCCCGCCAGGGCGCCGGGGTCGAGCAGGTCGAAGAACGACTTGAACAGGCCGCTGTAGGAGGCCGAGAAGATCGGGGACACGGCGATCAGCGCGTCCGCCGTGCTCACCTCCTCCAGCGCGCAGCCCAGTGCCTGTGTGGGAAAGCCGGAGAGCAGGTGGTGCGAGACGGGGGTGGCCAGTGGGCGCAACTCGTGCAGGCGCACCCGGGCTTCACGGCCAGCACTGGCCAGGTGGCCAGTGGTGGCCTCGGTGAGGCGGTCCGCGAGCAGGCGGGTGGACGAGGGCTGGCTGAGCCCGCCCGAGATCACGGCGAGCGTGATCGGCGAAGTCGGTTCCATGGGGGACTCCGTCCTGGTCAGAAGGCCGCGGGCACGTTGTCCCTGAGCGTGGTGTGGGTGGGGGCGTCGGGAACTGTCGCGGGCCGGCCCTTGGCGAACTCCTGGCGGAGGACGGGCACGACCTCCTCGCCGAGGATGTCGAGCTGCTCCAGCACCGTCTTGAGCGGCAGGCCGGCGTGGTCCATCAGGAACAGCTGGCGCTGGTAGTCACCGACGGCCTCGCGGAAGCCGAGAGTGCGCTCGATGACCTCCTGCGGGCTGCCGACGGTCAGCGGGGTCTGCTCGGTGAACTCCTCCAGCGAGGGCCCGTGCCCGTACACCGGCGCGTTGTCGAAGTACGGACGGAACTCACGCACCGCGTCCTGGGAGTTCTTCCGCATGAACACCTGCCCGCCGAGGCCGACGATCGCCTGCTCGGGCGTGCCGTGGCCATGGTGGGCGAAGCGCTCGCGGTAGAGCCCGACCATCCGCCGGGTGTGCTCCTGGGGCCAGAAGATGTTGTTGTGGAAGAAGCCGTCGCCGTAGTACGCGGCCTGTTCGGCGATCTCGGGGCTGCGGATCGAGCCGTGCCAGACGAACGGCGGCACGCCGTCCAGCGGCCTGGGCGTGGCGGTGAAGGACTGCAGCGGGGTGCGGAAGCGGCCTTCCCAGTCGACCACGTCCTCGCGCCAGAGCCGGTGCAGCAGCGCGTAGTTCTCCACCGCGAGCGGGATGCCCTGGCGGATGTCCTGCCCGAACCACGGGTAGACCGGGCCGGTGTTCCCGCGCCCGAGCATCAGGTCGACGCGGCCGTCGGCGACGTGTTGCAGCATCGCGTAGTCCTCGGCGATCTTCACCGGGTCGTTGGTGGTGATCAGCGTGGTCGCGGTGGAGAGGGTGATCCGCTCGGTCTTCGCGGCGATCCAGCCGAGCATGGTCGTCGGCGAGGACGGGACGAACGGCGGGTTGTGGTGCTCGCCCATGGCGAAGACGTCCAAGCCGACTTCTTCCGCCTTGAGCGCGATGGCCAGCATCGCCTTGATGCGCTCGCGCTCGCTCGGCGCCCGCCCCGTGGTCGGATCGACCGTCACGTCGCCGACGCTGAATATCCCGAACTGCATTGGGTTGCCGCCCTTCCGCTGGCTGATCGCGGCCCGACGGGGCCACCCGGCGAAACCTAGACAGCCGACACGCGCGAAGGACTTCCGCAGCGCATGACGGATTGCCCCGCAGCGCACTGAAACGCTCGACCGGCTCGCCCCGGCCTGTCGTGCGTTGTCAGGACAATCCCGGGCGCACAGCGAGCAGAACACCCGGGCCGGCCCGCACTAGCGTCGTCGAACGAGGCACCCCGGCAGCCCGGGGAAATGTCTGATGTGAAATCAATTCCCTTCGTTCACAAGGAAAGAGGAGACCCATGGTCGACTTCGCCAACGTCCACGCCGCCCCGAGTCCCGACCTGCTCACCCCCGACAACGCGATGATGCTGTTCGTCGACCACCAGCCGCAGATGTTCTTCGGCACCGGCAGCGGCGACCGCACCGCGATCATCAACGCCACCGTCGGCCTGGCGAAGGCCGCGAAGATCTTCGGCGTGCCGACGGTACTGTCCACCGTCGCCGCCGAGTCCTTCTCCGGCCCGCTCCTCCCGCAGCTGAAGGCCGTCTTCCCCGGTCAGGAGGTCATCGACCGCACCAGCATGAACGCCTGGGAGGACGAGGCCCTGGTCGAGGCGGTCAAGGCGACCGGCCGCAAGAAGATCATCCTCTCCGGTCTGTGGACCGAGGTCTGCCTCGTCCTGCCGGCCCTCTCCGCGCTGGACCAGGGCTACGAGGTCTACGTCGTCGCCGATGCCTCCGGCGGCGTCAGCCCGCTGGCCCACGAGCACGCCCTGCAGCGGATGACCGCCGCCGGCGCCGTGCCCGTCACCTGGATCCAGGTCCTGCTGGAGCTCCAGCGGGACTGGGCCCGCGCCGAGACCTACGTCCCGGTGACCGAGCTGGTCAAGGAGCACGGCGGCGCCTACGGCCTGGGCCTGGTCTACGCCCACTCCATGATCGACCCGCACGCCGCCGGCTGACGGACCGCACCGAACCAACGGAGTCCGACATGAACACCGGCCTTCTCCTGCTGCGCCTGGTCGCCGGTCTGCTGATCGCGGGCCACGGCGTCCAGAAGATCAGCTTCCACCTCGGTGGCAGTGGCCTGGAGGGCGGCAGCGCCGAGTTCCGGGGCGACGGCTTCCGTGGCGGCAAGCTCACCGCGCTGGCCGCTGGCGGCACCCAGATCGGCGCCGGACTGATGCTGGCCGCCGGCCTGCTCACCCCGCTGGCCGGCGCGGGCCTCATGGGCGTGATGACGGTCGCCCTGACGGTCAAGTGGCCCCACGGGCTGTGGGTGCAGCACGACGGGTACGAGTTCCCGTTCGTCCTGATCGTCATCGGCGCGGCGCTGACCGCCACCGGCCCCGGCCAGTGGTCGGTCGACGGCGCCCTCGGCCTGGCGCACTGGCCGCTGTGGTGGCTGCCCGCGGCCGTGGTCGCCGGGGTGGGCGGCGGCCTGGCCACCCGGGTCGCACTGCACCGCGCCTGAGGCGGCTGCGACCGAACGGTCTCGGGCCCCTGGCAGCAGAACTGCCCAGGGGCCCGAGACCGCCGGAACGCGGGAACGCCGACGGCCAACTCATTCGATTTGTGAACGATCGTCATCCGCAGGGGTGACGAGGAGACGGCTGACAGATGAGTGGATCCGAAGAGTTCGACGTCGTGGTGCTCGGCGCCGGTCCGACCGGGGAGAACCTCGCCGATCGCGCGCGAGCGGGCGGGCTGAGTGTGGCGATCGTGGAAGGGGAGCTCGTCGGAGGCGAGTGCTCGTACTGGGCCTGCATGCCGAGCAAGGCGATGCTCCGCCCGTCGGCCGCCCTGCGGGACGCCCGGCGGCTGCGCGGCGCCCGGGAGGCGGTCGCGGGCGCTCCGGACGCCACCGCGGTGCTGCGTCGGCGCGACGGCTTCGCCTCGCACTGGCAGGACCACGGCCAGGTGACCTGGCTGGACTCCGCCGGGATCACGCTGGTCCGCGGGAACGGCCGACTGGACGGCCCGCGGCGCGTGCTGGTGGACGGCGCCGACGGAGCCCGCCGCGTCCTGACCGCGCGCCAAGCCGTGGCGGTCTGCACCGGCACCCGCGCCGCCCTGCCCGACCTTCCGGGCATCGAGCGCAGGGGTGCCTGGACGAGCCGGGAGGCGACCAGTTCCGCCGAAGTTCCCGCCCGACTGGCCGTCGTCGGCGGCGGCGCCGTCGCCGCGGAGATGGCCACGGCCTGGAGCGCACTGGGCAGCCGGGTGACCCTTCTCGTCCGCGGGTCCGGGCTGCTGCCACGGATGGAACCCTTCGCGGGCGACCTCGTCACCGCCGCCCTTCGGGAGTCCGGTGTCGACGTACGGACCGGGGTGTCGGTGAGCGGCCTGACCCGCGACCGCGAGGTGGTCCTGGACCTCGGGGAAAACGGTGAACTGCGTACCGACGAAGTGCTGTTCGCCACCGGGCGAAGGGCCGCCACGGAAGACCTGGGGCTGGAGACGGTCGGTCTGGAGCCCGGCGGGTGGATCGCGGTGGACGACACCGGGCTGGCCGTCGACGTGGACGGCGGCTGGCTCTACGCCGCCGGCGACGTGACCGGCCGCGCGCTGCTGACCCACCAGGGCAAGTACCAGGCACGGGTGTTCGGCACGGCGATCGCCGACCGGGCGGCCGGCCGGGAACTGGACGTCGTCCCTTGGGGGCGCAGCGTCGCGACCGCCGACCGGGCCGGCGCGCCCCAGGTGGTCTTCACCGACCCGGAGGCGGCCTCGGTCGGCCTCACCCTCGCCGACGCGTCCGCACGGGGGCTGCGGGTGCGGGCCGTCGACTACGACATGGCCGACGTGGCAGGTGCCTCGCTGCACACCGACGGATACCGCGGCCGGGCACGAGCCGTCATCGATCTGGACCGGGAAACCGTGGTGGGGGCCACCTTCGTCGGTTCCGGGGTCACGGAGCTGCTGCACTCGGCGACCGTCGCCGTCACCGCCGAGGTGCCGCTCAGCCGGCTCTGGCACGCGGTACCCGTCTACCCGACCATCAGCGAGGTCTGGCTGCGCCTGCTGGAGGCCTGGCGCGGCTGAGGAAGAAGTCGCAGCTGAAGTCGCAGAGCAAGCGGGCAGCCGCCCTGTCGGTGGTCGCCCGAGGACACGAAGCACCGGGAGCAAGGAGCGAAATGATGGTGGCGGCAACGAGAGAAGACGAGCGGGTGCGCGAGCCGGACCCGACGGTGACCGGGATCGAGACGCCCACGGGCACGGATCCGGTGGCCGGTAGCGGAGCCGAGCCGGACCTGCACGCGATGACACGGATCACCCTGCGGCCCATCGCCTCGCCGATGCCCCTGGGCTTCTTCACGGTGGCCATCTCCTCCGTCGTGACCAGCAGCCTGCAGCTCGGCCTGATCGACAGTGCGAACCGGCAGGCCGTGGCGCTCACGGTCTTCTCCGCTTTCGTGCTCCAACTACTGGTCAGCGTCCTCGCGTTCGGCGCCCGTGACGTCATCGCGGCGACGCTGATGGGCGGATTCGCCGGCGCCTGGCTGGCCAACGGCCTGGTCACGGCGGCGGACGCCCACGGCGGGGCGCAGGTGCTCGGCGTGATGAACCTGGTGTTCACGGTCTTCGCCGCGCTGATGGCATCGGTGGCCAAGCCGAAGAAGGTGCTGTGGCTGCTCCTGCTGATCGCCGTGCCGCGCTACTTCGTCGCCGGCGTCTACGGCCTCTCGGGCGCGGCCTGGCTGGGCCACGCCGCCGGGGCACTCGGCATGCTCCTCGCGGCGGTCGCGATGTACGCCGCCTACGCCCTGATGCTGGAGGAGCTCCGAGGCAGGGAGGCCCTGTGGATCGGACGCAGCGGTCCCGTGCGGGAGGCCATGCACGCGGGACTGGCCGACCAGCTGAACCGGCTGGAACAGCAGGCGGGTGTGCGCCGGACCCTGTAGTCGGTGGCCCGTCCGACCACTCGGATCCGACGGCGGGACGCGATTCGGCTGTGTTCGTACCCGAGGACCGGGTACGAACACAGCCGAATCGCGTTTCGTCCACGGCCTGCGGGGTCTGCGCCCCGGAACCGGTGGACTGCGCGAGAAAGTGCCGGGCCCGCCGACGAACGGACCCGGCCCGCGGTCACGCCCCGGTCTCGGGGGTGACGACCAGGTGCTCGGCGAGGAACCAGACCTGGGTCTCGCCGGTGCGGATGATCTGGGACACCAGGAGGTCCTGGGTACCGTCGTCGCCGAGCCCCGCCGTGCGGGTGGCGGCGTCGCGGACGTCGGCGAGGATGGTCTCGTGGGCGTCGAGCAGGCGCGAGAGCATCGAGTGCACGTCCTCCACGCCGTCCGGCGGGCGCGGCACCCCGGTGATCAGCGCGGCGTGCCGGGGGTCGCCCACGGCGACGCCACCGAGCGTCTGCACCCGCTCGGCAAGCGCGTCGACCAACTCCAACTGCTCCTGGGCGTGCTTGTCGAAGAGCAGGTGCAGCTGGTAGGCGGTCGGCCCGCGCATGCCCCAGTGGCACTTCTTGTACAGCGAGTACAGGAACTGGGTGTCCGCGAGGACGCGGTTGAGCCGCTGGCACGAGTACTGCCGGACGTCGTGGGAGAGCGCGATCGGCAACTGGGTGACGGTGCCGAACTCCTGGATTTCCGAGGTGTGTTGGTGGAGGTGCGGCTGGCTGGTCATGGTGCTCCTGGGAATAGCTGGGCTGTTCGGGAATCAGGCTAGGAACGCGCGAGCCCACGGCCTGTTCCGACGGCGCACCGCCTGCGGTCCTTCCGCGCACCAGCACGGGAGTCAGCCCGTGTGAATCGTCGGGCGCACCTGGAGCACTCTCGGGCGACACCGGGTGCTCTCCGAGGCAACAAGCCGGCGAGGGTCGCCCCTAGCGTGAGCCGCATCGCAGCCACTCGCTGTCCGAGAGATAGGAAAAACCATGCCGTTCATCACCGTTGGCCAGGAGAACTCCACCTCCATCGACCTCTACTACGAGGACCACGGCACCGGGCAGCCGGTCGTCCTGATCCACGGATTCCCGCTGAGTGGACACTCCTGGGAGCGGCAGAGCGCCGAGCTGCTGGACGCCGGCTACCGGGTCATCACGTACGACCGGCGCGGCTTCGGTCAGTCCTCGCAGCCGACCACCGGCTACGACTACGACACCTTCGCCGCTGACCTCAACACCGTGCTGGAGACCCTCGACCTGCGGGACGCCGTGCTGGTCGGCTTCTCGATGGGCACCGGCGAGGTCGCCCGGTACGTGTCCACCTACGGTTCGGCCCGCGTCGCCAAGGTCGCCTTCCTGGCCTCCCTGGAGCCGTTCCTGCTCAAGACCGACGACAACCCGGACGGCGTCGCCCCGAAGGACTTCTTCGACGGCATCGTCGCCGCCGTGAAGGCCGACCGGTACGCCTACTACACCGCCTTCTACCAGGACTTCTACAACCTGGACGAGAACCTCGGCAGCCGGATCAGCGAGGAGGCCGTCCGCAACAGCTGGGACGTCGCGGCGAGCGGCGGCTCCTTCGCCGCCTCGGCCGCCCCGACCACCTGGTACACGGACTTCCGCGCCGACATCCCGCGCATCGACGTCCCCGCCCTGATCCTGCACGGCACCGGCGACCGCATCCTGCCGGTGGAGAACACCGCCCGGCCGTTCCACCGGGCGCTGCCCTCCGCCGAGTACGTGGAGATCGAGGGCGCGCCGCACGGCCTGCTCTGGACCCACGCCGAGGAGGTCAACACCGCGCTGCTCGCCTTCCTCGCGAAGTGACCCGGGCGGCCGCCCTCCCCCGACCGCGGCCGTCCGCCCCGTCGTCGGTACCGCCGTCGCCGGCGACCGCGGTACCGACCACTGACCCGCGCCCGGCGCCGTCCCCCGCGGGTGCCGGGCGCGCACCACGACCAGGAGGTCCCCGTGAAACCTCGATTCGCCCGACGCGTGGTCCCGTTGGTGGCGGCGGTCGCCGCACTGGCGGCGGTCCCCACTGCCTCGGCCACCCAGAGCAGCCCGGCGAAGCCGCCGGGCGCGCACCGGCACTTCGCCGTCGGCCCGCAGTACGACACAACCCACGTGTACGTGTCGCCTGGCACCGAGCAGGCCTTCGTGACCAGTTGGACGGCCACCTTCGGCGGCACCACGCTCGGCCCGGTCTCCACCCAGGTGACCCCGACACCCAGCCGGACGCTGTCCGAACTGATCGTGTCGCCGGTCGGCACGCTGTCGGTGTTCGACTACACCACGCCCGTGCCGTACCCGTTCGGCACCGAGCGCACCGGCTGGCTGGTGACCGACCTCGACCAGGCGGTCCGGGCTGCCCGCGCCGACGGGACGGCCGTGACCGTGGCGCCGTTCGCCGACCCGATCGGCCGGGACGCCGTCGTCCAGTTCCCCGGCGGGGTCAACGCCCAGCTGTACGTCCACACCACCGCGCCGTCCTACCCCGCCCCGGTCAGCGTGCAGGAGAACCGGCTCTACCTGTCGCCGGACTCCGTCGGCGCCTTCCTGGACAGCTACCTCGCCTTCACCCAGGGCCGCGTCGTCTCCGACGACCAGCGGGCCGACGGCGCCGCCATCGGCCTGCCCGGGACGACGTACCGGCTGGTCCGGCTCACCTCCGGCTTCGGCACCACCACCGTCGCGGTGACGGACGGCCACCTGCCGCACCCGTTCGGCCTGGAGACCACCGGCTACGGCGTGCCGGACCTCGGCGCAACCCTGGACCGGGCCAGGGCGGCCGGCGCCACCGTGCTGTCGGGGCCGGTCCGCGCGGGCGGACGGGAGAGCGCGATGGTCCGGTTCCCGGGCGGCTACGTCGCGGAGATCCACGCCGGCCGATGACCGGCCCGCAGGCCCCCCGTACCCCCGGCGCTGCACCGCCCGTCCTCACCAGGACCGGCGGTGCAGCGCCGCCGGCACGGTGTCGACGGCCTGCAACAGCGCGGCCAGGACGGGTCAGGCTGCGGAGCCGTCGTGGACGAGCCGGACGGTGGGCCTGGTGGGGGCTATGGCGGCTTCTTCGGATGACACCGGGTGGAGGGATCAGGAAGCAGGATTGCGGCCCTCGGTCCGGGTGGCGTAGGCCTGCCACTCGCGGGGCGAGACGCCGAAGGCGTCGCGGAACGCCCGGCTGAAATGGGAGTGGCTGACGAAGCCCCAGCGGTGCGCGACTGCGGACACACTGGCCTGCCGACGGGACGGGCGCCCCAGCTCCCGACGGCAGGCGTCCAGCCGACGCCGCCGCACCCACTGGCCCACGGTCATCCCGTCCTGCTGGAAGAGCTTGTGAAGGTAGCGCACCGAGATGTGCTGCGAGCGGGCGATCGATCTGGGCGAGAGGTCCGGGTCAGCGAGGTTCTGCTCGATGTGGGCGCGGATCCGAGACAGCAACTCGGCCGCGCCGGTGGGGTGTTCCGGGTCCTCCCGGTCGAGCAGCTCGGTCACCAGGATGGCGACGATGTCGGAGGCAGTGCGCGCGAGGTGATGGCCCGGCCGGGCCCGGTGGGCCCGCGCCTGGGTGGCCAGAGTACGGAGGAACTGGGAGGCGAGCGAGCCGATCCCCTCGTTCCCCCGCGCCATCAGCCCGCCCGCGCGCCGGACATCGCTCTGCCGGACGCCCAGGTAGAAGCAGGGGACGCGGAAGCGGACCATCCGGCACTCGGAGTCCTGCAACAGGGCCGCCGGGTGCGGGGTGGTGCTGATCAGCAGGTCCCCCGGGGCCAGCACGGTGGTGGCACCGCCGCGACGGACGGAGGCCGCACCGTGGATGTGCAGGGCGACGTAGAGGCAGTCCTCGGGATCGGTTCCGGGCGGCGGGGAGAGGATGTCGATGCAGCCGTTGCCGCCGACGCGGGCGGCCTGGTCGAGCAGGTGGACTTCGGCTTCGGGCGCGGGGGTTTCGGGCATGGGCGAGGGACCCGACTGGTTCACGGGAGACTCCGACCGGTTGGAAGTGGTGCTGTGCGGATGCTGGCGAGGGTGGCTCGCCGCACGGCTGGGCGGCGGCGCCACCGGCAACGGGGCGTTCAGGAGGGGAAGTCCTTCCGGCGCCATTCATACAAGGAGTGGAACCGCTGGACAAACATTCAACAAACCGAGGTTCCGACGGCTCCGCCCGACCCGGACGGCGCTCACCCCGGGTGGAATCCACTCCTCGGAGAAGGCCCCATTGACACCTTTCCGGAAGACCAAAGAGCTTGCAGGGCAATGAAGTTCGGTCCACCGACACCGGAGCAACGGCGATCGGAAGCCGCCTGACCGCACCGCTCCCCGACAACGGGCACGGCCGGGGCGAGCGCGCTTCCCGGCCAGCCCGGCGGCCGGGAAGGTGCACGGACCGTCACGTCGCCGTGCACCACCGGAACATCCCCGCCGACCCCCTCCCCAGCCTGGGCGGCGGATCCGCCGCCCCCGGTCCACGGCAGCTACCGGGGCCCGAGGGCGGGACCACCGCGCCGCCCCGCACGGCCCCACCCCACCCCGCGCGCACCGGCACCGGCACCCACCCCGACACCGATACCGACCCAGGAGTACCCATGCCCGCCCACCAGCCGCTGCCCAGCCCCTCCCAGCGCCGCCCGGAGGCCGCCAGCACCGAGATCCTCCTCGACGCCCGACTCGTCCTGGGCGAGCACGAGTCCCTCGACGTCCCCGTGCGTCTGGGCTACCGCAGCGACGACCCGCTCGCCGTCGCGCTCGAGTTCCTCGGGCCGGCCGCCGCGGCAGGCGTCTGGCACTTCTCCCGCGACCTCCTCTGGGAGGGACTGCAGCGGCCGGCCGGCCATGGCGACGTCCGGATCTGGCCCCCCTGCACCTGCCACGGCCGGGCGGCCCTGCGCGTCATGCTCCGCAACCGCGACGAGGTCGTCCTGATCGACCTCCCGTCCCGTCAGGTGCGCCGCTGGCTCCGCCGGGAGACCTTCACCCTCGTCTCTCCGGGCACCGAAGCCGACTCGATCGACTGGGACGCCGAACTGCCCGGCCGCACCGGCTGAGGGTCCCGCTGCCGCCACCTGCGGTGCAGCGGCCGACCACCCACCGCGTACCCTCTGGAAGCCGGGAACAGTGGCACGGCCGGAACCCGGCTCCGGTCGGCGTGGGCGGACGGGAAGAAGCTCGAATGGCAGGGTCAGGCGGTCCGCTGTCCCATCGCGGTCTGCGCGGCCGGGAGGCCGAACTCGCACAGCTCCAGGCGCTGATCACCTCGGTGGCCGGCACCGGGAGTGGCGGACTGGCCCTGATCCAGGGGGAACCGGGCATCGGCAAGACCACCCTGCTCGCCGAGGCCGCCGCCCGGGCCGCCGCGGCGGGGTTTTCCGTGGGCCTCGGCAAGGCCGATGAGCTCCACCACATCGTGCCGCTCTCGTCGTTGGCGGCCAGCATCCTGCAGGGCGACCGGCCGCTGCTGTCCGGCGACGACCTCGCCGATCTCGCCCGCAACCACGACCAGCGGATCTGGCTGGTGGAACGCCTGGCGGAGGCGATCGAGTCCCGAGCCACCGACGCGCCGGTGCTGATCGGCCTGGACGACGTGCAGTGGGCCGACGCGCTGAGCCGGTTCGCCCTGCAGCAGCTGCCGACCCGCCTGCGGACCTCGCCCGTCCTGTGGGTGCTGACCGGGCGCCGGGAGCCCGCCGGCCCGGCCGAGGAGATCGTGGCGGCCGCCGCCGGCAACCTTCCGACGGTCGCGGTGTCCCTGGGCCCCCTTTCCGACGCGGCCATCGGTCAACTGGCCGACGACACGCTCGGACCGGCGGTCGACACGTGGGTGCGGGAGCTGCTCGACGGCGCCGGCGGGAACCCGTTCCTGGCGGTCGAGATGCTGGCCGGACTGCGGACTGCCGACGCCTCGCAGGACGTCGTGCCCTCCCGGCTCGTGGTCGGCGTGCGCGGCAGGCTCCGGTCCCTGCGGCCCGGCACGCTGCGCTTCCTCCAGATGGGCGCGGTGCTGGGCCGCCGGTTCGGCTTCGAGGACGCAGCCGCGCTCTGCGACCGCCCGGCCGCCGCGCTGCTCCCGGCGCTTGAGGAAGCGGTGTGCGCCGGGCTCCTGGACGATGACGGCGACCACCTGGTCTTCCGGCACGATCTGCTGCGCCAAGCGGTCTACGCCGACATCCCGCCGTCGGCCCGGAAGGCCCTGCACCGCGAGGCCGCCCGCCGCCTGGTCGCCGCGGGCCGGCAGCCGACCGACGCGGTGCCGCACATCCTCCGGGGCGCCGTGCCCGGGGACGAGGAGGCCGTGGCGCTGCTGCGGCGAGCGGCCGACGACGTGCTGGCGGTCACCCCGGGCCCGGCGGCCGACCTGATGCTACGAGCCCTCGAACTGGCTCCGTCGGCGGGACAGTTGAAGTTCGATGTGGGCGAGCAGACGATCCTCTGCCTGACCCGGGCTGGCCGCAACCGCGAGGCGCTGGAGACCGGCGACCGGCTGTTGGCCGCCCGGCCGCCGCTGGAGACCTTCGGCCGGCTGCAGTCCGCTCTGGGCGGGGCGCTGTGGACCATGGACCTCGCCGACGAACTGCGCCGCCGGGCCGAGGCCGCGCTCGCCGCCGGCGGCTCCGCCCCGGAGATCTGCGCCCGGCTGGCCGCCCTGCGCGCCCTGGCCCTGTCCCGGAGCCGTGACCTGGCCGCGGCGCGGGAGGCCGGCGAGACCGCGCTGCGGACCGCCACCGCGATCGGCGACCGGGAGGCCCACGTGCTGGCCCTGTCCGGGCTGGGCGAGACCGCGCTGAACGCGGGGGAGAACGCGGTCGCGCTGGAGCGCTTCGCCGCGCTGAGCGCCATCGACTCCGCCTTTCTCCCCGAGGAGGTCGTCGCGCACGTGCACGTGGACGACTTCGCCTCCGGTGAGCGCCTGCTCCTCCGGGCGGCGGACCGGGGCGGTGCGGTGCGTCAGGCCATGCTGCTGTGGGCCCAGGGCCAGCACGACCTGGGGCTCGGCCGACTCGACGACGCCGAGGCCGACTTCGTGACCATGGAAAGCCTGGAGGACGAGGTGCGGGTGCCCGTCCAGCAGGTGAACGGGCGGGTGATCCGCTCCCGGATCGCCCTGCTGCGCGGCGACCGCGAGGCGGCCCGGGAGCACCTGCTCGCTGCCCGGGAGGGACTGGCCGTGAAACCGAACCCGGGCAACACGGCCGCGGTGCGCTTCCTGGAGGCCGTCCACGCCGAGGCCGACGGGAACGTCGCACTCGCTGTCGACCGGATCCGCCGAGTTCAGCAGCAAGGACCCTTCATGCGATGGCGGCTGCTACGCGACTGGGTCGACGCCGGGGTCCGGATGTCCCTGCGCGGCGGGGAGCAGCAGCTCGCGGAGGACCTGGCCGCGCAGGCCGAGGCCCACGCCGAACGCAACCCGTCCGTGCCGACCGCCACCGGCGTCGCGGCGCAGGCCCGCGGGCTCGTACGGAACGACCCCGCCGTGCTCGAACACGCCGTGGAAATGCTCGGGGCGAGCCCCCGCCCGCTGACCCGGGCCGCCGCCCACGCTGATCTCGGCCGAGCCCTCCTGGCCGCGGGGCGGCGAAGCCAGGCGGTGGCCGCGCTGGCGCACGCGCGGGACACGTTCGCCGAGTCGGGCGCCCACGCCGCGGCGGCACAGGTCCGACGCGTCCTGGAGGGCGCCGGGGCCGACACCCGCCGGACAGCGACCGTGCAGCGCCCCGTCCAGGGCTGGGGTGCCCTCACGGCCTCGGAGGAGAAGGTCGCGCGCCTCATCGCCCAGGGCCACACCAACCGGTCGGCCGCCGACGTGCTGGTGGTGTCCCCGCACACCGTCAACACCCATCTGACGTCCGTGTTCCGCAAGCTGTCGATAGGCTCCAGGGTCCAGCTCGCCAACCTGGTCGCATCCCTCCCCGACGCCCGAGAAGGCGTTGGGTGATCGATTGACTCCGGAGCATGAGTCCGGGGTGATGGTCTTCACGGTCGGGACGTCCGCGAAGACCACCGCCGCGTGTGCCTGTTCACGCAAGCTGGAGCTGCGGACAGCAAGCCACCCGTCACGAGAGGGAGGACGCGGTCCTGACCGAGAAGATCAAGGAGGTCCA
>NZ_JBSFJV010000052.1:0-57491 GCF_053598235.1 Kitasatospora sp. NPDC001159 | reverse complement strand
CTCGCCGCCGCCCGCGCCTCGGTCGGCTCGCTGCGCAGCCCCGACGTCGAGTTCTCGCCCGAGGACCAGGCCGAACTCCTCGCCACCGCCGACGAGTCGCTGGTCAAGCTCACCCGCCTGGTCGACAACCTGCTCGACATGAGTCGCCTCCAGGCTGGCGCGCTCACCCTGCACCTCACCGAGACCCACCTGGACGAGATCCTGCCCAGGGCGCTCGACAGCCTCCCCGACCCGTACGCGCCGGGACGGTCGATCGACCTGGCTGTTGGCATCGATGAGGGCGCCCCGCCGGTGCTCGCCGACCCGCCGCTGCTGGAACGCGTCCTCGCCAACGTGATCACCAACGCGCTGCGCCACAACGCCCCCGGGGCGCCCGTCCTGGTCACCGCCAGCCACCACGCCGACCAGGTCGAGATCCGGGTGATCGACCGCGGCCCGGGCATCGCCCCCGAGGACCGCGACCGGGTCTTCCTGCCCTTCCAGCGGCTCGGCGACACCGACAACACCACCGGCGTCGGCCTCGGGCTCGCACTCTCCCGCGGCCTCGCCGAGGCGATGGGCGGCAGCCTGGAGGTCGAGGACACCCCCGGGGGAGGCACCACCATGCTGCTCACCCTGCCCGCCGCCACCGAACCAGCCGCCCGGGAGGAGCCACCGCATCATGAGTGAACGAAGTGAGCGAACCATCGACAGGTGCGAGGTCCTGATCGTCGACGACGAACCGGCCCTGCTGCGCACCCTGCGGATCAACCTCAGCGCCCGGCAGTACGCCGTCCGCACCGCCGCCAGCGGCGGCGAGGCGCTCGACCGGGCCGTGCACTCCGTCCCGGACGCCGTCCTGCTCGACCTCGGACTGCCCGACGTCGACGGCATGGACGTGCTGCGCGGACTGCGCACCCGTAGCGCGGTGCCGATCATCGTGCTCTCCGGCCGGACCGACGCCGCCGACAAGATCGGCGCCCTGGACGCGGGCGCCGACGACTACCTCACCAAGCCCTTCCTGATGGACGAGCTGCTGGCCCGGCTGCGCGCGGTGCTGCGCCGGCCGTTAGGCGGGGTGCCGCCGGGCCGGCCGGTGATCGGCGACCACACCGTCGACCTCGCGGCCACCACGGTGACCGGCCCGGGCGGCCCGGTGCGGCTCACCCCGACCGAGTGGCGCATCCTCAGCCTGCTGCTCGCCAACCCCGGCCGGCTGGTGCCCGGGCGGCAGATCCTGCGCGAGGTGTGGGGCCCGGCCCAGGAGACGCGCGGCAACTACCTGCGGGTCTATCTCGCCGGGCTGCGCCGCAAGTTGGAGCGCGACCCGGCCCGCCCGCGGCATCTGATCACCGAGCCGGGGATCGGGTACCGCTACGTGCCCTAGGTGCCCTAGGGCGCCGGATGGGACCACCGCGTCAAGCGCCGTCAAGAGCGGCCAGGCGGGCGACAGGAGAGCGTCAAGGCCGGTCAGCGGCGGTGTTCCGTGGGCGTAGTGTCACTGCTGAAACGAGCGGGCCCTGCTCCATGTGGGGAAGCCTGGGGCCGCTCGAGCCGCCGCCGACGGCGGCCAGTAGGTGGGGGAGGGGCGCGCGACGCACGTCGCGCGCCCCTTTTACTTCCCCGACAGGCCACTTCCCCGACAGGGGTCTCAGCAGTCCGCGCCGTCGGACTGCCGGGGCAGCGCCAGCGCCACGGTGTCCGCGAACTCCCGTACCGCGCTGGTCCGGCTGACCACCCGGCCGCTGTGCACCACCAGCCGGCTGTGCCCGCCCGTGAGCGCCCCGGCCAGGCTCTCCCCGCGCACCGCCAGCAGCTCCGCCGGGAACCCCGCGTCCACCCGGACCGGCGGCAGCCCGAGCGCAGCCCGGGCCTGGTTCGCCACCGCGTCGTACGCCTCCTCCGGCCCCAACTCCCCGTTCGCCGCCAGCAGATAGGCCGACTCCAGCGGATCGGCCCGGCCGACCGGATTGGACTGGTCCCGCAACGCGCCGCTGCCCGCCGCCAACGGCACCCGGGCCGCGGCCAACTCCCGTACCAGGCCCGGCCGCAGGCTGCTCACCCGGCCTTCCAGCCCGGTGCAGCCGCCGTTCTGCGGCAGGCAGACCACCCGCACCCCGCTGGTCGCCAGCACCATGGAGCCGCCCCGGGCCAGCGACCCGCACGGGCCGAGCGTCACCCGGGGCCGATGCGGCGCCAACGCGCCTGTCAGCCGCGCCAGTTGAGCCGCGTCCGCAGCGGTGGTGTGCAGGTCCACCGGGCAGTCCGCCTCCCGGGCGGCCTCCAGTAGCAGCTGCACGTACCCGGCCGGGTCCGGGTCCAGCTCCGGGCAGCCGCCGGCCGCCGTGGCGCCCAGCTTGAGCGCCTCGCGCAGCTGTGCCCGCCCGTCCGCGCCGGCCCGGCCGGTGAGCAGCCGGGGCATCGCCACCGCCTGGAGCTCGGCGAGGCCGCGCAGCGCCTGGCGGGCGGTGAGCACCGCCTCCAGTCGGCGCAGCCCGTGCACGTCGCCGATCCGGACGTGGGTGCGCTGGGCGGTGGCACCGTACCCGAGCGAGGTGAGCGCGGCCTCGGTGACCCGGCGGGTGAGGTCGGCGGGGGTGTCCGGCGGCGGGGTGGGCAGGGCGGCGGAGAAGGCGGCGTCGTAGTGGGCGTGCGCCTCGGCGGGGGCCGGGAGCAGCAGGTAGCCCTTGAGGTCGATCCGGGCGCCGGTGGTGACGGTGGGCGCGCCGGGCAGGGCGGGCAGCGGGCCGAGGCTGCCGACGGTGCCGACCGCCTGGATCCGGTCTCCGCTGATCCGGACATCCACCATCCGTCCGTCGGCCAGTCGGGCGCCGGTGAGCAGGAGGACCGGGCCGTGCCCGAGCGGGTTGGCCGCCGGGCCGGGCCCGGAGTGCGGCCCGTCGGCGGCTGAGTTGTCCATCGCCGGCTCCTTCCCGCGTTGGCCAGTGGGGCTCGTGGGGATCGGCCCCGTGGGGTGGGCCCCGGGAGGGAACGGCCGGTGCCCCGATCAATGAGCGTCGAGCCTATGGCGCGTGGGGGCGGGGCGCCGGGAGGCGGGCAATAGTCGTATCGGGTCGGGGCGCACGGCTCGCGGGCCGGTCGAACGCCCGGCCTCGGATCGACCGTCCGTGCACCTCGTCGACCTGCGGTCTTCGCCTCGGGATACGGATTTCACCTCTGGGCGCGGAACGTGTAATCTCTTCCTCGTTCGCCCCTATAGCTCAGTCGGTAGAGCGTCTCCATGGTAAGGAGAAGGTCTGCGGTTCGATTCCGCATGGGGGCTCTGGTGAGAAGCAGTCAGCTCAGGCTGTACTGCGGATCACTGTGGCGGTGTAGCTCAGTTGGTAGAGCAAGCGGCTCATAATCGCTGTGTCACCGGTTCAAGTCCGGTCACCGCTACCCCGCGTAGTCGGTCGGGAGATCGCACTCCCGGTCGGCTACTCTTGTTGTGTTCTTATTCGTTGTCCAAGGAAGGCACTCCCGTGGCTGCCACCGACGTCCGCCCGAAGATCACGCTGGCCTGCGTGGAGTGCAAGGAGCGGAACTACATCACCAAGAAGAACCGGCGTAACGACCCGGACCGTCTTGAGATGAAGAAGCACTGCCCCCGCTGCAACTCGCACACCGCGCACCGCGAGACCCGCTGACCCTGTCGCAGGGCGTCGGGCCTGTGTGAATTCAGGTCTTCTGCTCCGGGCCGCATCCCTCAGGGGGTGCGGCCCGGAGCTTTTTTCGTATCCACCCGCGTTCCGAGGAGCTGCCATGGCGCTCGACCCCTCCTTCATCGGGCGTAGTTACCCGCCCACCGAGCCGTACGAGGTCGGCCGGGAGAAGATCCGCGAGTTCGCGATCGCGATCGGGGACGCCAACCCGGCGTACACCGACGCGGAGGCGGCGAAGGCCTTCGGCCACCGGGACGTGATCGCCCCGCCGACCTTCCCGTTCGTGATGACCTACCGTGCGGCCGGCCAGGTGGTCGAGGATCCGGACCTGGGCCTGGACTACAGCCGGGTGGTGCACGGCGACCAGAAGTTCGTCTACACCCGCCCGGTGCAGGCCGGTGACCGGCTGACGGTCGCGATCACCATCGACAACATCAAGTCGCTGGCGGGCAACGACGTGCTCACCGTGCGTGGCGAGGTGGCGGACGAGAGCGGCGAGCACGTGGTGACGTCGATCATGACGCTGGTGGCCCGGGCCGCCGACGAGGCGGGGGAGTGAGCGGCATGGCGATCAACTACGACGAGGTCGAGGTCGGCACCGAGCTGCCGGCGCAGTCCTTCCCGGTGACCCGCGCCACTCTGGTGCAGTACGCGGGCGCCTCCGGCGACTTCAACCCGATCCACTGGAACGAGAAGTTCGCGCTGGAGGTCGGCCTGCCGGACGTCATCGCGCACGGCATGTTCACCATGGCCGAGGCGATCCGGGTGGTCACCGACTGGGTCGGCGACCCGGCCGCGGTGGTCGAGTACGGCGTCCGCTTCGTCCGCCCGGTGCCGGTGCCGAACGACGGGGTGGGCGCGGTGGTCGAGGTCTCCGCCAAGGTCGCCAAGAAGCTCGACGACCGCAAGGTGCAGGTCGACCTGCTGGCCACCACCGGCGGGCAGAAGGTGCTCGGGATGTCCAAGGCGGTCGTCCGGCTCGTCTGAGCTGCGGCCCCTTCGCTGATCGGCCGTCCCGGGGGCCCGTTCGACGGGCTTCCGGCGCCCGGGGCGGGTACGGATCGGAGCAGGCCTTCGTGGACGGGCCGGTGCCCGCCCTGTACGTCGGCGCCGGGGAGCCGGTGATCGAGACGGCCGAGGCGTGGGAGCTGGACGGGAAGCTGCTTCCCGGGAACGCCTTCCCACGGGAAGCGGCTTCCCGCCGTCCCCGTACGCTGGTGGGCGTGCTGGTAGAAAACGACGCCCCCCTCGCCCCGCTGACCACGCTCCGGCTCGGCGGCCCGGCCCGCCGTCTGGTGACCGCCCACACCGACGACGAGGTGATCGCCACCGTCCGCGAGGCCGACGCGGCAGGCGAGCCGCTGCTGGTCCTCGGCGGCGGCTCCAACCTGGTGATCGGCGACTCCGGCTTCCCCGGCACGGCGCTGCGGATCGCCACCAGCGGGTTCGCCCTGGACGGCACCGTGCTGGAGCTGGCGGCCGGCGAGGTGTGGTCGGAGGCGGTCACGCGTGCGGTGTGCGAGCACGGCCTGGCCGGGATCGAGTTCCTGGCTGGCATCCCCGGCTCGGCGGGTGCGACGCCGGTGCAGAACGTCGGGGCGTACGGCCAGGAGGTCGCCCAGACGATCACCGAGGTGGTCGCTTACGACCGCACCGCCGACGAGGTGGTCACCCTGGCGAACGCCGAGTGCGCGTTCTCCTACCGCCACAGCCGCTTCAAGGGCGAGCCGGACCGCTACGTGGTGCTGCGGGTGCGGTTCGCCCTGGCGGACCACGCGGGCCTCTCCACCCCGGTCAAGTACGTCGAGGTGGCCAAGCACTTCGGCGTCGAGCAGGGCGAGCGGGTGCCGCTGGGGGAGGCGTACGAGGCGGTGCTGAAGCTGCGCTCCGGCAAGGGCATGGTGCTGGACCCGGCGGACCACGACACCTGGTCGGCCGGTTCCTTCTTCACCAATCCGGTGCTCACGGACGCGCAGTACGAGTCGTTCCGCACCCGCCCGGGCACCGAGAACGCCCCCGCCTATCCGGCCCCGGAGGGCTGCACCAAGACCTCGGCGGCCTGGCTGATCGACAAGGCGGGCTTCGGCAAGGGCTACGGCAGCGGCCCGGCGACCCTCTCCACCAAGCACACCCTGGCGCTGACCAACCGCGGCTCGGCCACCGCCGAGGACCTGCTGGCGCTGGCCCGGGAGATCCGGGACGGGGTCAGGGAGGTCTTCGGGGTGGAGCTCGTGAACGAGCCGGTGATGGTGGGCGTCAAGCTCTAGGCCGGGGCCCCGGCGGCGGTGTGCCCGTTCACCAGCCAGGCGTCGATGTCCGCCAGCAGCTCCTTGCGGACGGCCTCCGGCGCGCACGAGCCGCGCACCGACTGCCGTGCCAGCTCGGCCAGTTCGGCGTCGCTGAAGCCCAGTACGTCCCGGACCAGGTCGTACTGGGCGGCCAGGCGGTTGCCGAACAGCAGCGGGTCGTCCGCGCCGAGCGCCAGCGGCACCCCGGCGTCGAACAGCCGGCGCAGCGGGACGTCCTCGGGGCGCTCGTAGACGCCGAGCGAGACGTTGGAGGACGGGCAGACCTCGCAGGTGATCTGGCGGTCGGCGAGCCGGGCCATCAGCCGGGGGTCCTCGGCGGCGCGCACGCCGTGGCCGATCCGGCCGGCGCCCAGGTCGTCCAGGCAGTCCCGGACGGACTCCGGCCCGGCCAGTTCGCCGCCGTGGGGGGCGGCCAGCAGCCCGCCCTTGCGGGCGATCGCGAAGGCGCGGTCGAAGTCCCGGGCCAGGCCGCGGCGCTCGTCGTTGGAGAGGCCGAAGCCGACCACGCCGTGGTCGGTGTACCGGACGGCGAGCCGGGCCAGCGTCCGGGCGTCCATCGGGGACTTCATCCGGTTGGCCGCGACCAGTACCCGGATGCCCACCCCGGTGGCCTCAGCGGCGTGCTCCACCGCGTCCAGGATCAGCTCCAGCGCGGGGATCAGCCCGCCCAGCCGGGGCGCGTAGGAGGTTGGGTCGACCTGGATCTCCAGCCAGCGGGAGCCGTCCCGCCGCTCGTCCTCCGCGGTCTCCAGGACCAGTCGGCGGATGTCCGACTCGTCCCTGAGCACCGAGCGGGCGGTGTCGTAGAGACGCTGGAAGCGGAACCACCCGCGTTCGTCGGTGGCCCGCAGTCGGGGCGGCTCGCCGGAGCTGAGCGCCTCCGGCAGCCGGACGCCGTGCTTGTCGGCCAGCTCCAGCAGGGTGGCGGGCCGCATCGAGCCGGTGAAGTGCAGGTGCAGGTGGGCCTTCGGGAGGCCCCTGACGTCTCGCGGGTTCAACAGGCGTTCCATCCGCCGATACTGCCGTATGCGGCCCCCGAACGGGAACCGCCCCCTTCCCATCCCCCGAAGGGGTGAAAGAGGGCGGCGCGTCGGGTGAATCCCGTACGTCGGATTGACGTCCGTACCGGAACCACCTCGGGGACTGCCTCAGTCGCGGGCCTCGCCGAGCAGCTTCTGGATCCGGCTGATGCCCTCGACCAGGTCGTTGTCACCGAGCGCGTAGGAGAACCGCAGGTAGCCGGGGGTGCCGAAGGCCTCGCCGGGGACGGCGGCGACCTCGACCTCGTCCAGGATCAGGCTCGCCAGCTCGCCGGAGGTCTGCGGGCGCTTGCCGCGGATCTCCTTGCCCAGCAGGCCCTTGACCGACGGGTACGCGTAGAACGCGCCCTCCGGCTCGGGGCAGACGACGCCGTCGATCTCGTTGAGCATCTTCACGATGGTCTTGCGACGGCGGTCGAAGGCGGTGCGCATCTCGTGCACGGCCGAGAGGTCGCCCGCGACGGCGGCGATCGCGGCGCGCTGGGCGACGTTGGAGACGTTCGAGGTGGCGTGCGACTGCAGGTTGGTCGCAGCCTTGATCACGTCCTTGGGGCCGATCACCCAGCCCACCCGCCAGCCGGTCATCGCGTAGGTCTTGGCGACACCGTTGACCACGATGCACTTGTCGGCCAGCTCGGGCAGCAGGGCCGGCAGCGAGGTGAACTCCGCGTCGCCGTAGACCAGGTGCTCGTAGATCTCGTCCGTGAGCACCCACAGGCCGTGCTCCAGCGCCCAGCGGCCGATCGCCTCGGCCTCGGCCCGGGTGTACACCGCGCCGGTCGGGTTGGACGGCGAGACGAAGAGCACCACCTTGGTGTTCTCGGTGCGGGCGGCCTCCAACTGCTCGACCGAGACCTTGTAGCCGGTGGTCTCGTCGGACAGGACCTCCACCGGGACACCGCCGGCCAGCCGGATCGACTCCGGGTAGGTGGTCCAGTACGGGGCCGGGACGATGACCTCGTCGCCCGGGTCCAGGATCGCGGCGAAGGCCTCGTAGATCGCCTGCTTGCCGCCGTTGGTGACCAGCACCTGGGAGGCGTCCACCTCGTAGCCGGAGTCACGCAGCGTCTTCGCCGCGATCGCGGCCTTCAGCTCGGGCAGGCCACCCGCCGGGGTGTACCGGTGGTTCCGCGGGTCGCGGCAGGCCTCGACGGCCGCCTCGACGATGTAGTCCGGTGTGGGGAAGTCGGGCTCGCCGGCACCGAAGCCGATCACCGGCCGGCCGGCCGCCTTGAGGGCCTTGGCCTTGGCGTCCACGGCAAGGGTCGCGGACTCGGCGATCGCGCCGATCCGGGCGGAGACCCGGCGGTCGGCGGGGCGGATGGACTGGTCGGGCTGCGGGGTGGAAGCGCTCATGTCTGCATCGTCGCAGAACCGGGACGGACCGGGCATCGCGGTTTCAGTATCCGTACGGTTCCGTCCGGATCGCGGCCCCGCCGATCCGCCGGTGACCGACGCGCCCGGCCGGACATCTGCCGGGTCGATCCCGGTCCCGGAAGAAGAGGTTCGACCAAACACCCCTCGACCACGTACACTCGCTGCTCGACGGCCCACCGAAAAAGACCGGAGCTTTCACCGCCTGTACAGACAGCGGGGGGAGATGCGGTAGGTTGGTCGCCACAAGAGTCGCGAGGCTCTGTAGGGCAATAGCTCAATTGGTAGAGCACCGGTCTCCAAAACCGGCGGTTGGGGGTTCGAGTCCCTCTTGCCCTGCTGCTTGATCCGTACTCAGCCCGTTCGCTCCACAGAGCGAGCGGGCTTGATGCGGAGAGGGCACCGATCAGCACCGCTTAAGCCGACCGCTCGTGCCTCAAACGGGTACGCAGGTGATGTTCGGCCGGACCCGGATTCAGGTGAGGACGAGTGACGGAGACCACGGGCTCCACCGCAACGCCTGAGAGCGGCAACCCCGAGGGGGCCGACGGCGCTGCCGAGACCACGGCTGCCGAGGGTGACAAGAAGTCCGGCAAGAAGAAGTCCGGCAAGCGGGCCAAGAAGGGTCTGTTCGCTCGGATCGGGCTGTTCTACCGCCAGATCATCGCCGAGCTGCGCAAGGTCGTCTGGCCCAGCCGGAACGAGCTCACCAACTACACCGCGGTCGTGGTGACCTTCGTCGTGGTCGTGATGGCCTTCGTCGCCGGCCTCGACTACGGCTTCTCCAAGCTGAGCCTCTGGGTGTTCGGCTGATCCGGCCGCCCCACCTTCGAAACCACCTCCCGACCCGGGCCGATTCCTCGGCCCGGGTCGAGCTGTCGGCGGCGGACGTACGCGCGCGTACCGTGGACTCGGTACTGTTGAAGTCTCCGAGGCCTCTCCTGGCGCCCGCGCGAGCAGCCGCGCGCCGGGCCGGTTTCGGAGCGCGCCACCTTCACCATCTCCAGGAAAGAAGCAGCCACCGTGTCTGAGTCCCCCCTGTACGACGCCGACGAGACCGTCCGCGAGGCGGATGTCGCCGCCGAGCTGGACGCGGCCGAGCTGGCTGACGACGCCGAGACCGCCGAGCAGATCGTGGACGCCTCGGACAGCGACGAGGACGAGGTCGAGGCGTACGACGAGGCCGAGGCCGGCGAGCCCGCCGAGGAGGCCGCGCTGCACGTGGAGAGCGACGAGGAGCTCGCCGCCGAGGAGTCCGTCGAGGAAGAGGCCGAGGTCGACCCGGTCGCCAAGTTCCGCGAGGACCTGCGCTTCATGCCGGGCGAGTGGTACGTGATCCACACCTACGCCGGCTACGAGAACCGGGTGAAGCAGAACCTGGAGCAGCGCGCGGTCTCGCTGAACGTCGAGGAGTACATCTTCCAGGCCGAGGTGCCGCAGGAGGAGGTCGTCCAGATCAAGAACGGCGACCGCAAGACCATCCGCCAGAACAAGCTCCCCGGCTACGTCCTGGTGCGCATGGACCTCACCCCCGAGTCCTGGGGCGTCGTGCGCAACACCCCGGGTGTCACCGGCTTCGTCGGCAACGCCTACGACCCGTACCCGCTGACCCTGGACGAGGTCGTCAAGATGCTCGCCCCGGACGTCGAGCGCCAGGCCGCCAAGGAGGCCGGCAAGCCCTCGCCGGTCAAGCCGACCGAGATCCAGGTGCTGGACTTCGAGGTCGGCGACTCGGTCACCGTCACCGACGGCCCGTTCGCGACCCTGCAGGCGACCATCAACGAGATCAACCCCGACTCGAAGAAGGTCAAGGGCCTGGTCGAGATCTTCGGCCGGGAGACCCCGGTCGAGCTCTCCTTCGACCAGATCCAGAAGAACTAGTCATACGGTCTTCGGATTCGGGGCGGGGTCGCGGGCCCCGCCCCGAATCCGTTTTGGTCCAGCGGCGCGGACGCGTTAGCCTGGCCCGATGTGTGTGCTGGCGGCCGGGTGTCGCCCCGGTTCCGCACGCACCAGCAATCACCTCTCGGAAGGACCCGGAGAGACATGCCTCCCAAGAAGAAGAAGGTCACGGGGCTTATCAAGCTCCAGATCAACGCCGGCGCGGCCAACCCGGCGCCGCCGGTCGGCCCCGCGCTGGGCCAGCACGGCGTCAACATCATGGAGTTCTGCAAGGCCTACAACGCTGCGACCGAGTCGCAGCGCGGCATGATCGTGCCGGTGGAGATCACGGTCTACGAGGACCGTTCCTTCACCTTCATCACGAAGACGCCGCCGGCCGCGCGCCTCATCCTGAAGGCCGCCGGTATCGAGAAGGGCTCCAGCGAGCCGCACAAGACCAAGGTCGCCAAGCTCACCAGCGCCCAGGTCCGCGAGATCGCCACCACCAAGATGCCCGACCTGAACGCCAACGACCTGGACGCGGCGGAGAAGATCATCGCCGGCACCGCCCGGTCGATGGGCATCACCGTCGAGGGCTGATCAGCCCCCGTCCCGCCCGGGACAAATCGGCTCAGCCGTCCCTGTGGTAGGGCCTGCGCAGGCCCGAGACACCACAACTCCATTCACCATTCAGGAGCAGCAGTGAAGCGCAGCAAGGCTCTGAAGGCCGCGGACGCCAAGGTCGACCGCGAGCGCCTTTACGCCCCCCTCGAGGCCGTCCGCCTCGCCAAGGCGACCAGCACCACCAAGTTCGACGGCACCGTTGAGGTCGCCATGCGCCTGGGCGTCGACCCGCGCAAGGCCGACCAGATGGTCCGCAGCACCGTGATCCTCCCGCACGGCACCGGTAAGACCGCTCGGGTCCTGGTCTTCGCGACCGGCGAGCGTGCCGAGGCCGCGCGTGCTGCGGGTGCCGACATCGTCGGTGCCGACGAGCTGATCGACGAGGTCGCGAAGGGCAAGCTGGACTTCGACGCCGTCGTCGCCACCCCGGACCTCATGGGCAAGGTCGGCCGCCTGGGCCGCGTGCTCGGTCCCCGTGGTCTGATGCCGAACCCGAAGACCGGCACCGTGACCCCGGACGTCGCCAAGGCTGTCAACGACATCAAGGGCGGCAAGATCGAGTTCCGCGTCGACAAGCACTCGAACCTGCACTTCATCATCGGTAAGGCCTCCTTCACCGACGAGCAGCTGGTCGAGAACTACGCCGCCGCGCTGGACGAGGTGCTCCGCGCCAAGCCGTCCGCCGCCAAGGGCCGCTACATCAAGAAGACCGCGTTCTCGACCACCATGGGCCCCGGCATCCAGGTGGACCCGAACCGCACCCGCAACCTCCTCGTCGAGGAGGACCCGGCCGCGGTCTGAGCCCCAGCGCTCTAGAGCAGTCCGTACGGCGGGCCCGTGCCCCCTTCACCGGGGGGTGCGGGCCCGCCGTCGTCGTTGCGGGGGCGAAACGGTTGCCGGATCGGAACACGGGCGGATGGGAACACCTGCCCGAGCCGTCGTACGCTCTGCCGGTCAGATCATGTGGAGAGCCTGTGACCGCAGGAGTGTGCCGTGCCGCCCGCCCTTCGCCTCGCCGCGCTCGCGGCGGCCCTGCTGCTGCTCGGCGCCGTCACCGGCTGCAGCGTCCTGGCGGCCCCCGGTACTCGCGTCCCCGGCGAGCCGGCGCCGGTCCCGCCCAAGCAGGTGGTGCTCACCGCCGCCCAGGCCCTGGACGACACCGGCGGCGCCCGGATCGACGTGGTGCAGGAGAGCGCGTCCGGCAAGCGCACCGCGAGCGGCACGCTGGCCTGGGGTGACCGGGACGAGGCCGCGCTGACCGTCACCGACGAACTGGGCACCGGGCAGCTGACCCTCCGGGACGGCGCGATCGACCTCGCCTACCAGGGCGGCGCGACCAAGCACGCGGACCGCGCCACCGCCGAGTCGCTCGACCCGAAGGCCGGGACCGACCCGGCCGGCTACGCGGGCGGCTGGACCACCGACCTGGTCACCAACCCGGGCAGCCGGGCGTACGCGATCGCCCAGACCGACCGGCTCGGCTCGCTCGGCGGCGAGCAGCTCGCCGGACTGACCGTCGCGCACTACCAGGGCTCCGCGCCGGTGGCCGACTACTTCGGCGCGGACCGGGAGTTGAGCCCTGGGCGGCTCGCCGTGGTGGTCGACTGGTACCGCCGGCAAGGGGTGACGGAGATCGGCTACGACCTCTGGGTCGGGCCCGGCCAGCGGCTGTTGAGGCTGCGTGAGACGGCCCGGGGGAGTGCCGGAACCACGGTGACCACGACGGACGTCTCAGCCTCCGGAGCGGGGGACACGACAGCTGGTGCAGCCGGGTGACGGGAGGGGAGATATCCGGTGCGGAACGGATCCTGCGATCCGTTAGAGTCCGCGTGAGAAGAAGCTGAGGATCGGCTCTTCCGAAGAACTAACGGGGGTACCTCCATGCGCGCTGTGCGCCTCGCCTCGACCGTCGCCACCGCCGCCGTCCTGGTGGCCGCCCTCACCGCGTGCGGCAGCAAGGGCGGCAACGACGCCAAGAGCACCGACGCCAAGGACCCGGGCTCGCTCGCGGCCGCGCTGACCGGCGACCCGAAGGCCGCGCTGGCCGCCTCCGCCCTGGTGATGCAGAAGGCCGGCAACGGCAAGGTCGCCATGACCTCCGCGGACAGCTCCAACCCCGGTGGCGGCGGCACCGCCGACTGGAAGGACCCGGGCAAGGTGGCCGTGGACCTGACCATCGACATGGAGGGCAAGAAGCTCAAGGTCCGGGTGGTCGGGACGGACGCCTACGTCGGCGGTGCCGACACCCAGGCCCTGGGCGGCAAGCACTGGGTCAAGGTGCCCGCCTCGGAGGAGATGGGCGGCGCCTTCCTGGTGACGGGCCAGATGATGAACCCGGTCGCCCAGCTCACCGTCGCCGCGCAGAGCGGAAAGCTGAGCAAGGTCGGCCAGGAGACCGTGGACGGCGTCCAGACCACCCACCTGCGGGCGGTCGAGGACACCTCGGTCCTGGTGGCCGGGATGACCACGCTCTCGGCGGAGCAGCGCCAGTCCGTCCAGAAGAAGCTGGAGGAGGACGGCAAGACCCTCACCATCGACTTCTGGCTGAACGGCAAGCAGGAGCTCGTCAAGTACCAGGAGTACGGCGACACGAACGGCGAGTCGCAGGCCGTCACCGTCAAGTACTCCGACCTGGGCAAGGGCGACAAGATCGAGGCGCCCGCCGCCGGCGACCTCGGTTCCCAGGCCGACCTGCTCAAGCTGTTCGGCTGAGCCGGTCCCGCACCCGCTCGATCCGCACCGACCAACCGGCTACCGCTCCGGGCGCACCGCGCGCCCGGAGGTTCTCAAGGGGGGAACCACAATGGCTGGAACCCGTAAGACCGCCGTCGCCGTCGTCCTCGCCGCCCTGGCGCTGACCGCGACCGCCTGCAACAACAACGACGACTCCGACGGTAAGAACGCCGCACCGGCCGCGCCGACCACCGCCGCTGCCACAGCCGCCACGAACGCCCCGGCCGACCCGCCGGCCAAGGTGAGCCCGGCGGTCTTCCTGGAGCAGGTCACCCAGAAGACCGGTGCCGCCAAGTCGGCCAAGGTCGCCGAGTCGATCGCGGTCGGCAGCGTGACCATGAAGGCCGATGGTGCGATCGCCTGGGGCGACGGTCTCCAGGGCGACCTGACGATGGACATGTCCGGCACCCCGGGCGCCGAGAAGATGCAGAGCAGCATCGGCAGCACGGCGTTCGTGTACCGGTTCGTCGAGGACGGCATGTACATGCAGCTGGGCGGCTCTGCCCTGGAGGCGTCGAACGGCCGGCACTGGGTGCACGTCGGCTACGACGACATGGCCAAGATGCAGGGCGGCGCCGGCGGAACCGGCAGCGGCGACCAACTCAAGAAGGCCGACCCGGTGGAGGGCGTGCGGACCCTGATCGCCTCCGGCGGCGTGACCGAGGTCGGGCAGGAGACGGTGAACGGCAAGTCGGCCACCCACTACAGCGGTGAGCTGAAGCTGGCCGACCTGGCGGCGGCGAACGGCAACAAGCTGACCCCCGAGCAGCTCGACCGCCTGAAGAAGTCGCTCTCCACCGCAGGGATCACCAGCGAGACGATCGACGTCTGGGTGGACGCCGACCAGCTCGTGGTGAAGCGCACCGAGCAGGCCGATACCAAGATGGGCGCGATGAAGGTCACCGTCACCTACTCGGACTACGGCACCCCGGTCACCACGACCGCGCCGGCCAAGTCCGACACGATCGAGGTGACCGAGCTGGCGAAGCTCGCCAAGGGCGGCGCCGCCACCACCGGCTGACCACCCCGGGCGCACCGCGCGCCCCGAGGGCAGCCCGAGGGCCGACCCAGGACCAGCTCGACCGGATCAAAGGGAGGCTGACCAAGGGCGGCGGCAACCGGCAGCGCCTCGACCCGTGGGCCGACGCCGAGCTGATGATCAAATGGGCCACCCAGGCCGACGCCAAGATCGGCGCCCAGGTCACGGCGACCACGCGCTACTCGGATTGCGGTGCCGCGGTCTCCGTTCAGGCGCCCGACTCGTCCGACACGGTGGAAGAGTCCGACTGGAGAGGCTCACCAAGGGGCCACCGCCCACTGACCCCGGGGACGGATGGCAGGGTGGCCCGGTGAGAGAGGAACGGACGATGGCGGGACGGCAGCGGCTGGCGGCGCTGGCCACTGTCGCCGTGCTCGCGAGCGGGCTGACCGGGTGCGGCGGGGGCGACGACGCCTCCGGCACGCCGTCCGGCAGCCCGACGTCCGCCAGCGCCCCGCCGACCAGTGCGACCCCGACCGGGCCGGCCAAGCCGACCGACCGGTCGCCGCACGGGGTGCTGCTCTCCGCCGAGCTGGCGATGCAGACCGCCCGGCGGGCCAAGGTCAGTTACCGGCTGGGCGGGGACGCCGGGTCCGGTCCGCTGTTCTGGGCGCCCAAGACGGCGCTGCAGATCAAGCGCTCCACCCCGGCCGATGCCGAACAGCTGATCGTCGTGGACACCACCGCCTACCAGGGCGGTGACGCCGCGACCGCGGCCCGCAACGGCGGCAAGCACTGGGAGCGCTTCTCCGTCCCGCCCGTCCCGCCCGGCCCGGACGGCCACAAGGAGGTCCCGTACGCGGGGCTGATCGACCTGCTGAACCCGGTCGAGGCGCTGGCCGCGGCCACCGCCGACGGGGTGGACCCGGCCTTCGTCGGCGAGGAGAAGTTCGAGGACTCGACCGTCGAGCACTACCGGGTGACCACCACCGCCGAGAAGTACGCGGCCGCCCAGACCCAGCTGAGCCAGGCCCGCCGGGACGGCCTGCGGGCCGCCCTGGCGCCCGGCGGATCGCTCTCGCTCAGCGTGGACCTCTGGCTCAACGACAAGGACCAGCTGGTCCGCCTCCAGCGCACCGGCAACGGGGACAGCGGCCGGGCGGACGACTCGGTGCTCTACTCCGACTTCGCCGGGCCGCTGCTCTCGGCCCAGGCCCCGGCGGAGACGGACACCGTGGACACCGGGGTCCGGACGGTCTCCCCGCTGGCCCGCTGAGCCGGCCCGTCCGCCCACCCGGCCGAGGGCGATTTGCGCCGTGCGAACGAGTCCGGTTACTGTTGCCGAAGCCAAAGACCGCTGGTTGTCGCCGCGCGCTCGTCAGGGAGCCGGTGACCGAAGGATCTGCGCCTAGCGCAGGCAGCCCGCGCAGGTGTGTCTGGAGCTTCGACTTCCGGGTACCGCGTTCGCGCGGCCGCCCGTTGAGGTCGTTTCGAGCCCCGTGCGCCTGCGCACCGGGGCTCATTGCATTTGCGCAGGAGCTTTCCTTCCGTCCGGTCGGTTCGAGGCGTGAATGGTCGACTTTCGCGGTCGGCCGGACTTCGACATCACGGAAGGAGGCGTAAGCCTATGGCCAGGCCCGACAAGGCTGCTGCCGTCGCCGAGATCACGGACAAGTTCCGTGGTTCCTCCGCGGCGCTGCTGACCGAGTACCGCGGTCTCTCGGTGAAGCAGGTCAAGACCCTGCGTCGCTCGCTCGGCGACAACGCCGAGTACGCCGTGGTGAAGAACACGCTGACCAAGATCGCGGCCAATGAGGCCGGGATCTCCGAGCTCGACGACCTGTTCAACGGTCCGACGGCTGTCGCCTTCGTCACCGGTGACCCGGTGGAGTCGGCGAAGGCTCTGCGTGACTTCGCCAAGGAGAACCCCGCTCTCATCATCAAGGGCGGTGTCCTTGACGGCAAGGCGCTGTCCGCCGATGAGATCAAGAAGCTCGCGGACCTCGAGTCCCGCGAGGTGCTGCTCGCCAAGCTGGCGGGTGCCCTGAAGGCCAAGCAGTCCCAGGCTGCCGCGCTCTTCCAGGCCCTGCCGTCGAAGCTCGTCCGCACCGTGGACGCGCTGCGCGACAAGGTCGAGCAGGGCGGTGCCGGTACGCCGGCTCCCGCCGCCGAGGACGAGGCCGCCGAGTAATTCGGCAGGCTCACGCCTCGCTGCGGGCCCGTACGCCCGCCAACCCGTACATCCGGCACCACCTGCCGATTTAGTGGAAGGACGCCAATCATGGCGAAGCTGACCCAGGACGAGCTGCTCGCGCAGTTCGAGGAGCTCACCCTCATCGAGCTCGCTGCCTTCGTGAAGGCCTTCGAGGAGAAGTTCGACGTCACCGCTGCCGCCCCGGTCGCCATGGCCGCCGCTGGCGTTGCCGGCCCGGCCGCCGAGGCCGTCGAGGAGCAGGACGAGTTCGACGTCATCCTCGAGTCCGCCGGCGACAAGAAGATCCAGGTCATCAAGGAGGTGCGCACCCTGACCTCCCTCGGCCTGAAGGAGGCCAAGGACCTCGTTGACACCGCTGGTGCCAAGGTCCTGGAGAAGGTTGCCAAGGACGTTGCCGAGAAGGCCAAGGCCGCCCTCGAGGGTGCCGGCGCCAAGGTCACCGTCAAGTGACTTCTCGCCCCCTCTGAGGGGGCCTGAGGCCGGGCCGATCACCCCTGCGGGTGGTCGGCCCGGCCTTTTCGCGTATCCGGAGGCCGTCCCGAACCACCGGTGTGGCCGAACGCCCACTCGGCACTGTCGGCGCCGAGGAGTATGGTGATCACCGTCATCGACGGTGGCCCCCACCACGGCTTCTGTAACGCCGGAGGGGTTCGGACCGATGAACGGGTCGAGGTCCGCCCCGCCGGCGGGCCCTTGACGAACCTGGCGCGGCGCGCGATTCTCAAGGCGCGAGTCCGCCCGGTTGGTTTGCGGCTGGATGCATAACCAGCGGCTCCGGCGGGAAGTGACTCCACGTGAGTTAGAGCAGTACCCGGTGGGCGCCCGCGTCCGCCGGCTACCGGGAGGAGTCTCCGATTCGGTTTCCGAATCAGAGCTGGACAGCAGTGTGGCCTTTGGCTACACTGTCCCTTTGCGCTGCCTGTTAGCTTCTCCGTGACTCGTCGCCCGGAGTTTGCGTTGCCCTGAAGGGGTCTGGCACCGCCTCCGCAACGCGGCTCTGACCTGGGGTTTCGACTCCGGCAGAGGCCAGTGGTGAGGGAGGCGGCACCTAGGCTCAAGCAGGCCCGGCTGGTACGCGCGTAGTGAGCTCCGAGCCCTCGGAAGGACCCCCCTCTTGGCCGCGCCGCGCAACGCCTCGAACAATTCCGCCGCATCCACCGCCCCGCTCCGCGTCTCCTTCGCGAAGATCAAGGAGCCCCTCGAGGTCCCGAACCTCCTGGCCCTGCAGACCGAGAGCTTTGACTGGCTGCTCGGCAACGCGGCCTGGAAGACCCGGGTCGAGGAGGCGCTGGAGTCTGGTCAGGACGTCCCCACCAAGTCCGGTCTGGAGGAGATCTTCGAGGAGATCTCCCCGATCGAGGACTTCAGCGGGTCGATGTCCCTGACCTTCCGCGACCACCGTTTCGAGCCGCCGAAGAACTCCATTGACGAGTGCAAGGACCGCGACTTCACGTACGCGGCTCCGCTCTTCGTCACGGCCGAGTTCACCAACAACGAGACCGGTGAGATCAAGTCTCAGACGGTCTTCATGGGCGATTTCCCGCTCATGACCCACAAGGGCACGTTCGTGATCAACGGCACCGAGCGTGTCGTCGTGTCGCAGCTGGTCCGCTCCCCGGGTGTGTACTTCGACTCCACCCTGGACAAGGTGTCCGACAAGGACATCTACTCCTGCAAGGTCATCCCCTCGCGTGGTGCCTGGCTGGAGATGGAGATCGACAAGCGCGACATGGTCGGCGTCCGCATCGACCGCAAGCGCAAGCAGTCCGTCACCGTGCTGCTCAAGGCTCTCGGCTGGACCAACGAGATGATTCTCGAGGAGTTCGGCGAGTACGAGTCGATGCGCAACACCCTGGAGAAGGACCACACCCAGGGCCAGGACGACGCGCTGCTGGACATCTACCGCAAGCTGCGTCCGGGCGAGCCGCCGACGCGCGAGGCCGCGCAGACGCTGCTGGAGAACCTGTACTTCAACCCGAAGCGCTACGACCTGGCCAAGGTCGGTCGCTACAAGCTCAACCGCAAGCTGGGCAACGCCGAGTCGCTGGACTCCGGCGTGCTCACCGAGCCCGACATCATCGGTGCGATCAAGTACCTGGTGAAGCTGCACGCCGGTGAGACCGAGTGGCGTGACGAGACCGGCCGCGACATCGTGGTCGAGGTCGACGACATCGACCACTTCGGCAACCGCCGCCTGCGCAACGTCGGCGAGCTCATCCAGAACCAGGTCCGTACGGGTCTCGCCCGTATGGAGCGCGTCGTGCGCGAGCGCATGACCACCCAGGACGTCGAGGCGATCACGCCGCAGACCCTGATCAACATCCGGCCGGTCGTCGCCTCCATCAAGGAGTTCTTCGGCACCAGCCAGCTGTCGCAGTTCATGGACCAGACGAACCCGCTGTCGGGCCTGACCCACAAGCGTCGTCTGTCCGCCCTCGGCCCCGGTGGTCTCTCCCGTGAGCGCGCCGGCTTCGAGGTCCGTGACGTGCACCCCTCGCACTACGGCCGCATGTGTCCGATCGAGACCCCGGAAGGCCCGAACATCGGTCTGATCGGGTCGCTGGCCTCGTACGGCCGGGTCAACGCCTTCGGCTTCATCGAGACCCCGTACCGCAAGGTCATCGAGGGTGTCGTCACCGAGCAGGTCGACTACCTCACGGCCGACGAGGAGGACCGCTACGTCATCGCGCAGGCCAACGCCCCGCTGACGGCGGAGCTGACCTTCGCCGAGCCGCGTGTCCTGGTCCGCCGCCGTGGTGGCGAGATCGACTACATCCCCGGCACCGAGATCGACTACATGGACGTCTCGCCGCGCCAGATGGTGTCGGTCGCGACCGCCATGATCCCGTTCCTCGAGCACGACGACGCCAACCGCGCGCTCATGGGCTCGAACATGATGCGCCAGGCGGTGCCGCTGCTGAAGAGCGAGGCTCCGCTGGTCGGCACCGGCATGGAGTACCGCTGCGCCGTCGACGCCGCGGACGTCATCACCGCCGAGAAGGCCGGTGTCGTCCAGGAGGTCTCGGCCGACTACGTCACCGTGGCCAACGACGACGGCACGTACACCACGTACCGCGCCGCCAAGTTCACCCGCTCCAACCAGGGCACCGCCTTCAACCAGAAGGTGCTCGTGGACGAGGGCGCCCGGGTCGAGTCCGGCCAGGTGCTGGCCGACGGCCCCTGCACCGACGCGGGCGAGATGGCCCTCGGCAAGAACCTGCTCGTGGCGTTCATGTCGTGGGAGGGTCACAACTACGAGGACGCGATCATCCTGTCGCAGCGCCTCGTGCAGGACGACGTCCTCTCCTCGATCCACATCGAGGAGCACGAGGTCGACGCCCGTGACACCAAGCTCGGCCCCGAGGAGATCACCCGGGACATCCCGAACGTCTCCGAGGAGGTCCTCGCGGACCTCGACGAGCGCGGCATCATCCGGATCGGCGCCGACGTCGTCACCGGCGACATCCTCGTCGGCAAGGTCACCCCGAAGGGCGAGACCGAGCTGACCCCCGAGGAGCGCCTGCTCCGCGCGATCTTCGGCGAGAAGGCCCGTGAGGTCCGCGACACCTCGCTGAAGGTCCCGCACGGTGAGTCCGGCAAGGTCATCGGCGTCCGCGTCTTCGACCGCGAGGAGGGCGACGAGCTTCCCCCGGGCGTGAACCAGCTGGTCCGCGTCTACGTGGCCCAGAAGCGCAAGATCACCAACGGTGACAAGCTCGCCGGCCGCCACGGCAACAAGGGTGTCATCTCCAAGATCCTCCCGGTCGAGGACATGCCCTTCCTGGAGGACGGCACCCCGGTCGACATCATCCTCAACCCGCTGGGTGTCCCGTCCCGAATGAACCCGGGACAGGTCCTGGAGATCCACCTCGGGTGGCTCGCCAAGCAGGGCTGGGACGTCTCCGGTCTCGCCGACGAGTGGGCCCAGCGTCTGCAGTCGATCGGCGCCGACCAGGTCGCCGGTGGCACCAACCTCGCCACCCCGGTCTTCGACGGCGCCCGCGAGGACGAGATCACCGGCCTGCTGGACAACACCACCCTCACCCGTGACGGTGAGCGCCTGGTGAACTCCACCGGCAAGGCCCGGCTGTTCGACGGCCGCTCCGGCGAGCCGTTCCCGATGCCGGTCTCGGTCGGCTACATGTACATCCTCAAGCTGCACCACCTGGTCGACGACAAGCTGCACGCCCGTTCGACCGGTCCGTACTCGATGATCACCCAGCAGCCGCTCGGTGGTAAGGCGCAGTTCGGTGGTCAGCGCTTCGGTGAGATGGAGGTGTGGGCCCTGGAGGCGTACGGCGCTGCGTACGCGCTGCAGGAGCTGCTCACCATCAAGTCCGACGACGTCCTCGGCCGAGTCAAGGTCTACGAGGCCATCGTCAAGGGCGAGAACATCCCCGAGCCCGGCATTCCCGAGTCCTTCAAGGTTCTCATCAAGGAAATGCAGTCGCTCTGCCTCAACGTGGAGGTGCTGTCCTCGGACGGCCAGTCCATCGAGATGCGGGACTCCGACGAGGACGTGTTCCGCGCCGCCGAGGAGCTCGGCATCGACCTGTCCCGGCGCGAGCCGAGCAGCGTCGAAGAGGTCTGACGGAGGTCGGGCCGGCTGCCCCGAGCAGCCGGCCCACCCCCAGGCCCCCCTCAGACCACAGATAAGACTCTCGAATTACGAAAGAGGGCTTGACGACCAGTGCTTGACGTCAACTTCTTCGACGAGCTCCGCATCGGCCTGGCCACCGCCGACGACATCCGCCAGTGGTCGCACGGCGAGGTCAAGAAGCCGGAGACCATCAACTACCGCACCCTGAAGCCCGAAAAGGACGGCCTCTTCTGCGAGAAGATCTTCGGCCCCACCCGGGACTGGGAGTGCTACTGCGGTAAGTACAAGCGCGTCCGCTTCAAGGGCATCATCTGCGAGCGCTGCGGCGTCGAGGTGACCCGCGCCAAGGTGCGCCGTGAGCGGATGGGCCACATCGAGCTGGCCGCCCCGGTCACCCACATCTGGTACTTCAAGGGTGTGCCGTCCCGCCTCGGCTACCTGCTCGACCTGGCGCCGAAGGACCTCGAGAAGGTCATCTACTTCGCCGCCTACATGATCACCTGGGTCGACGACGAGCGCCGCCAGCGCGACCTGCCGTCCCTGGAGGCGCACGTCTCCGTCGAGCGCCAGCAGATCGAGAACCGTCGCGACTCCGACCTCGAAGCCCGCGCCAAGAAGGCCGAGACCGACCTGGCCGAGCTGGAGGCCGAGGGCGCCAAGGCCGACGTGCGCCGCAAGGTGCGCGAGAGCGCCGAGCGCGAGATGAAGCAGCTGCGCGACCGCGCGCAGCGCGAGCTCGACCGCCTCGACGAGGTGTGGGCCCGCTTCAAGAACCTCAAGGTCCAGGACCTGGAGGGCGACGAGCTGCTCTACCGCGAGCTGCGCGACCGTTTCGGCACCTACTTCTCCGGCTCGATGGGCGCGGCGGCCCTCAAGGACCGCCTGGAGACCTTCGACCTGGCCGAAGAGGCCGAGCGCCTGCGCGAGATCATCCGCACCGGCAAGGGGCAGAAGAAGACCCGTGCGCTGAAGCGCCTCAAGGTCGTCTCCGCGTTCCTGCAGACCAGCAACAAGCCGAACGGCATGGTGCTGGACTGCGTCCCGGTCATCCCGCCGGACCTGCGTCCGATGGTGCAGCTGGACGGTGGCCGCTTCGCGACCTCCGACCTGAACGACCTGTACCGCCGCGTCATCAACCGCAACAACCGCCTGAAGCGCCTGCTCGACCTCGGTGCCCCCGAGATCATCGTGAACAACGAGAAGCGCATGCTCCAGGAGGCCGTCGACGCGCTGTTCGACAACGGCCGCCGCGGCCGTCCGGTCACCGGCCCCGGCAACCGCCCGCTGAAGTCCCTCAGCGACATGCTGAAGGGCAAGCAGGGCCGTTTCCGCCAGAACCTGCTCGGCAAGCGAGTCGACTACTCGGCCCGTTCGGTCATCGTCGTCGGCCCGCAGCTCAAGCTGCACCAGTGCGGTCTGCCGAAGGCCATGGCGCTGGAGCTCTTCAAGCCGTTCGTGATGAAGCGCCTGGTCGACCTGAACCACGCGCAGAACATCAAGTCGGCCAAGCGCATGGTCGAGCGTGCCCGCCCGGTCGTGTGGGACGTGCTCGAAGAGGTCATCGCCGAGCACCCGGTCCTGCTGAACCGTGCGCCCACCCTGCACCGCCTCGGCATCCAGGCCTTCGAGCCGCAGCTGGTCGAGGGCAAGGCCATCCAGATCCACCCGCTCGTCTGCACCGCGTTCAACGCGGACTTCGACGGTGACCAGATGGCCGTCCACCTGCCGCTCTCCGCGGAGGCGCAGGCCGAGGCCCGCATCCTGATGCTGTCCTCGAACAACATCCTGAAGCCGGCCGACGGTCGCCCCGTCACCATGCCGACCCAGGACATGGTGCTCGGTCTGTTCTTCCTGACCTCGGACCGCGACAACGTGAAGGGCGCCGGCCGCTCCTTCTCGTCGACCGCCGAGGCGATCATGGCCTTCGACGCCCGCGACCTGGACGTCCAGGCCCCGATCGAGCTGCGCCTCGGCGCCGGCACCGTCCCGCCGCGCGGCTGGACCGCCCCGGTGGACGAGGACGGTCAGCCGACCTGGTTCGAGGGCGAGCCCTTCCGCCTGACCACCACCCTGGGTCGCGCGCTCTTCAACGAGCTGCTGCCCGAGGACTACCCGTTCGTCGACTACGAGGTGGGCAAGAAGCAGCTCTCCGCGATCGTCAACGACCTGGCGGAGCGCTACCCGAAGGTCGTCGTCGCGGCGACCCTGGACAACCTGAAGGCGGCCGGCTTCCACTGGTCGACCCGTTCGGGTGTCACCGTCTCGATCTCGGACGTCATCGTCCCGCCGAGCAAGCCCCAGATCCTGGAGGGCTTCGAGGCGAAGGCGGAGAAGGTCCAGAAGCAGTACGAGCGCGGTCTGATCACCAACGACGAGCGCAAGCAGGAGCTCGTCGGCATCTGGACCCAGGCGACCAACGAGGTCGCGGACGCCATGGCCGCGAACTTCCCGAAGACGAACCCCATCTTCATGATGGTCGACTCGGGTGCTCGTGGAAACATGATGCAGATGCGTCAGATCGCCGGTATGCGTGGTCTGGTGTCGAACGCCAAGAACGAGACCATCCCGCGGCCCATCAAGGCGTCGTTCCGTGAGGGTCTCACCGTGCTGGAGTACTTCATCTCCACCCACGGTGCCCGTAAGGGTCTGGCCGACACCGCCCTCCGTACCGCCGACTCCGGCTACCTCACCCGTCGTCTGGTCGACGTCTCCCAGGACGTCATCATTCGCGAGGAGGACTGCGGCACCGAGCGCGGCCTGAAGCTGTCGATCGGCTCCGTGGGCGCCGACGGCGTGCTGCGCAAGGCCGACGACGTCGAGACCAGCGTGTACGCCCGCATGCTCGCCGAGGACATCACCGTCGACGGCAAGCTGCTGGCCACCGCCAACACCGACCTCGGTGACGTGCTGATCGACGAGCTGATCCGCCACGGCGTGTCCGAGGTCAAGGTCCGCTCGATCCTGACCTGTGAGTCGGCCGTCGGCACCTGCGCCATGTGCTACGGGCGTTCGCTGGCCACCGGCAAGCTGGTCGACATCGGTGAGGCGGTCGGCATCATCGCCGCCCAGTCCATCGGTGAGCCCGGTACCCAGCTGACCATGCGTACCTTCCACACCGGTGGTGTGGCCGGTGACGACATCACCCAGGGTCTGCCGCGTGTCGTCGAGCTCTTCGAGGCCCGTACCCCCAAGGGTGTGGCTCCGATCTCGGAGGCCACCGGCCGGGCGCGGATCGAGGACACCGAGAAGACCCGCAAGATCGTCATCACGCCGGACGACGGCAGCGACGAGATCGCCTACCCGGTCTCGAAGCGTGTGAAGCTGCTGGTCAGCGAGGGCGAGGCGGTCGAGGTCGGCCAGAAGCTGACCATGGGTGCCACCAACCCGCACGACGTCCTGCGCATCATGGGCCAGCGTGCCGTCCAGGTCCACCTGGTCGCCGAGGTCCAGAAGGTCTACAACTCGCAGGGCGTGTCGATCCACGACAAGCACATCGAGATCATCATCCGGCAGATGCTCCGCCGCGTGACGATCATCGAGTCGGGCGACGCCGAGCTGCTGCCGGGCGAGCTGGTCGAGCGCGGCCGCTTCGAGCAGGAGAACCGTCGTGTGGTCTCCGAGGGCGGTCACCCCGCCTCCGGCCGTCCGCAGCTGATGGGTATCACCAAGGCCTCGCTGGCCACCGAGTCCTGGCTGTCGGCCGCCTCCTTCCAGGAGACGACCCGGGTCCTCACCGACGCGGCGATCCACGCCAAGTCGGACCCGCTGCTGGGCCTCAAGGAGAACGTCATCCTCGGTAAGCTCATCCCGGCCGGTACGGGTCTGCCCCGCTACCGCAACATCCGGGTCGAGCCGACCGAGGAGGCCAAGGCCGCGATGTACTCGGCCGTCGGCTACGACGACTACGACCTGTCGCCCTTCGGCGCCGGCTCCGGCCAGGCGGTTCCGCTGGATGACTACGACTACGGCCCGTACACCGGCTGAGTCACCTCTTCGGCCGGCGACGGCCACTGATCGCCAGGGCGGTCACCCCTCACGGGGTGGCCGCCCTGCGGCGTTTCCGGCTGCCGGGCCTGCTCCAGGGCCTGTCTAGCGGGCGGCGGTGGCCGCCGCGCGCCAGTCCTCCGGGCGGCGGATCCGGGTGTGGGTGCCGTCCCGCCCCAGTACGCATCCCCGCCGGGATGCTGCGGCGGGACGGTCGGGTACTGCGGCGGCGGAGTAATGGCAGGACAGTTACGGCGACCGGTCCACTCGGCTCGGGTTCAGGACTCTCGGCGTACCACCCCAGCAACAGCGGTCGGTCGGTGGCGACGGCGGTGTCCTCCGTGCGCTGCGCGGCGGTGAGCCCTGGCCACATTCGGGTGGAACCGGAGAGCCAGCTGACCACGGCGGCCAGGGCCTGGGCGCCTTCGGTGGAGAGCAGCAGCAGTTCGGTGGCCTCCACCAACCCGAGTGCTTGGTAGCGGTGCGAGCAGTGCGCTGCGGTCGGCTTGGTCCAGCCTGGCCAGGAAGGGTACGCGGTCGTCGAGGCCGTGGCCGGTCGTGGGTCCGGGGCCGCCGGACGGCGTGTTGGCCATGCCTGATCAGCCCTCGCTGCGTTCGCGTCGGCAGGGGTGGGCGCGGGTGGTTGAGCGCGGGCAAACAAGCTACTCGCGAACCGGCCGTGCCGTCGGGGAATCCGCGAATTCCCCTCCGGTCCCGCCTCCTGACGACGCTTCGGCTGGCAGCCCTGCTGGATGAAGCCCCTCGACCTCCCCCTCACGGGGGAGCCGCGGGAACCGCTCCGGCGAGGGAGGTGGCGGAGGGGGTCGCCGCGGGAGGCTTCTCGGTGTCGGGATGGCGGGGCTTGCGAAGGGGGCCGGAGATGAAGCGGGTGCTGGGCGCGATGGCGATCACGGCGGGGGTGCTGGTCGGGATGTCGGGCTGTCTGCCGATCGGGGACGACCAGGAGCACCGGACGGTCAGCTACGGGGTGGCCGAGCAGGTCAAGGAGCTGGTGGTCGAGGGACAGAACGGCGGCGTGGTGGTGACCGGCGGCGGCGACGCGGTGCACGTGGTCGAGAACCAGAACTACAAGGGGGACCCGCCGAAGAGCACCCACGAGGTGAAGGACGGCGTGCTCCGGCTGACGTACGACTGCGACTCCTGCGGGGTCGGGTACACCGTGCGGGTGCCGGCCGGGACCAAGGTGCGGGTCAAGGAGGGCAACGGCGGCATCAAGTTGTCCGGGCTGGCCGCTGAGGCGGAGGCCGACGTGAAGAACGGCGGGGTCGAGGCCAGTGGGCTGACCTCCCCGCAGGTGCGGCTGACCGCGGTGAACGGGGGCGTGCGGGCCGACTTCGCCAGCGCGCCCTCGAAGGTGGAGGCCACGACCTTGAACGGCGGGGTGAAGCTGAAGGTGCCGTCCGGGGAGGCGTACACGGTGAACGCGCAGGCCACGACGGGCGGGACGGACGTGAGCATTCCCTCCCAGCCGGGCGCGGCGCACAGCATCACCGCGCGGGCGGAGACCGGCGGTGTGACGGTCAGCGGTGCCTGACCGGGCGGTGCCGGAGGTTCTGCCGGTAGGGCATGATCTTCTCCGCGGGGGCGGGCCCCCCGGGTGCGGGGGAGGGGCGACGGTGGAGCGCGTGGCGCGCTGGCGGACATGGACGACCGGGCTGAGCCCGTATGTGCCGGACACCTTCCTGGCGGTCTGCTCGGCCGCGGTGGCGGTGTGGTCGGTCTACAACGACGACACGGCCCGCCCGTGGTGGGTCTACCTCCTCGCGGTGGCGACCTCGCTGCCGCTGCCCTGGCGGCGCCGGGCGCCGTTGACGGTGCTGGCGCTGGCGAGCCTGCCGTCCTTGGTGATCTCACTCGTGGCGCACTCGGCGAATCCGCAGGTGCCGCTGTCCGGGGTGATCGGCTTCTACACGGTGGCGGAGCGCTCCTCGGACCGGGTGCGCTGGAGCGTCCTGGCGGTCGTGATGGCCGGCAACGTGCTCGGCACCCACTCGCCGAACGGCGCACTGTTCGGTCTGGTCACCTCGATCGGCACCTTCGTCTTCGGCTCCCTGGTGCGCGCCCAGCGGCAGTTGGCCCGGGTGCAGGCGGAGCGGGCGCGGGAGGCCGGTGAGCGGGCGGCCAGCGAGTCGGCGCGGGCGGTCGCGGAGGAGCGGGCCCGGATCGCCCGGGAGATGCACGACATCCTGGCTCACGCCGTGTCATTGATGGTCATTCAGGCCGAGGCCGGGCCGCTGGTGGTGCGCAGCAATCCGGACCGGGCGATCCGCGCCTTCGACACCATCGCCGACTCGGGTCGCGATGCGATGGTCCAACTGCGTCGCGTGCTCGGTGTGCTGAAGGATCCGGAGGCCGGGCGGGAACTGGCGCCGCAGCCCAGGCTGGCCGAACTCGCCGAGGTGGCGGAGCGGGTGCGCCGGGCCGGCCTGGAGGTGGAGTTCGAACTCGCCGACGGGCTGGGCGCGGTGCCCGCCGACGTGGAGGCGGCGGCGTACCGAATCGTGCAGGAGGCGCTGACCAACACCGTCAAGCACTCCGGGGCCGACCGGGCCGCGATCCGGGTGCGGCGCGCCGGTGACGTGCTGGAGGTCCAGGTCTCCGACAACGGGCACGGCGTGCCGCTGGCGGCCGACCGTACGGTGGCGGTTTGGTCCGGCGGGCGCGGGCTGGTCGGCATCCGCGAGCGGGCGACGGCCTGCGGCGGCCGGGCCGAGGCCGGTCCGGGGCCGGAGGGCAAGGGTTTCCTGGTGAGTGTCCGGCTGCCGCTGGGGCCGACGGGCGTGGTGGAGAGGGTGGGCGGATGACGTCGATACGGGTGGTGGTCGCGGACGACCAGGAGCTGGTGCGGGCCGGGTTCGGGATGATCCTGGACGCGCAGCCGGACATCGAGGTGGTGGCCGAGGCGTGCGACGGCGCCGAGGCGGTCGAGGCGGTGCGCGCGCACCACCCGGACGTGTTGCTGCTGGACGTCCGGATGCCGGTGATGGACGGGCTGGAGGCGGCCCGCCGGGTGTGCGCCGAGTTCCCGTCCACCAAGGTGATCATGCTGACCACCTTCGACATCGACGACTACGTCTTCGACGCCCTGTACGCGGGCGCCAGCGGCTTCCTGCTCAAGGACGTCCGCCGGGACGACCTGGCGCACGGGGTGCGGATGGTCGCCTCGGGGGAGGCGCTGCTCGCGCCCTCGGTGACCAAGCGGCTGATCGGCGAGTTCGCCGCCCGCCGGCCGGGGGCGCCGGAGCGGGCGGTGCGGCCGCCGTCCAAGCTGCTGGAGCAGCTGACCCTGCGCGAGCAGGAGACGCTGCGGTTGATCGCGCGCGGGCTGTCCAACGCGGAGATCGCGGCCGAGCTGGTGGTCAGCGAGCACACGGTGAAGACGCACGTCAGCAATGTGCTGAGCAAGCTCGGGCTGCGCGACCGGGTGCACGCGGTGGTGTTCGCGTACGAGGCCGGGGCGGTGGTGGCGGGGGAGGCCTGAGCGGCTCGCTACGGGCGGGGCCTGACCGACTCCCCCTGCGGGGGAGGCCGGGAGTTCGCCGGTGCGGGTGATCCGTGGTGCCGACCAGGCTCACGCACTCCAGGCCGAGCGACTCGGCGAACGCCCTGACCAGGGAGGACTTGTCGATCCCGGGCGCTCCCCAGAGGAAGACCGGACGGACGGTGGCCAGCCCGAGCAGCAGCTCGGGGATCTGGGCGGGCGAGAGGCTGACTGCTCCCTGCGCGGGGCTCCTTCGCGGTACGGCGGGTGACCGGCCCAGTGTGCGGCGGGAGTTGACCGGGCGCACCGGATTTTCGGTGGCCGCGGGCGGGGCGGCGGTCGTACCGTCCCGGGTATGAACGCGAAGCGCCCCCTGATCGCCGTGCTCACCGGCGCGGGCATCTCGACCGACTCCGGCATCCCCGACTACCGCGGCCCGCAGGGTCTGTGGCAGAAGGACCCGTCGGCGCAGAAGCTCGTGACCATCGGCCCGTACCTGGCCGATCCGGAGGTGCGCAAGCGGGCCTGGCTGATGCGCCGCGACGCCGGCGCGCTGGCCGCCGAGCCGAACGCCGGGCACCGCGCGCTGGTGGACCTGGAGCGTTCCGGGCTGCCGGTGCGGGTGCTGACCCAGAACGTGGACGGGCTGCACCAGCGGGCCGGCCTGCCCGCCCGCAAGATGCTCGAACTGCACGGCACCGCGCGGGAGGTGCAGTGCGTGCGCTGCCGGGTCACCGGGACGATGGAGGAGGCGCTGGCGCGGGTCGAGGCGGGCGAGCCGGACCCGGCGTGCCGGGACTGCGGCGGCATCCTCAAGCCTCGAACGGTGATGTTCGGGGAGAACCTGGACCCGATGGTGCTCCAGCAGGCGGACGCGATCGCCAAGGCCTGCGACATCTTCGTCGCGGTGGGCACCAGCCTCCAGGTCTACCCGGTGGCCGCGCTGCCGCAGATCGCGCTGGAGGGCGGTGCCCGGCTGGTCGTCATGAACGGCGAGCCGACCCCCTTCGACGAGGCCGCGGCCGAGGTGATCCGGGAACCGATCTCCCGGGCGCTGCCCGAGCTGGTGCGGCGACTGGTCACGGAAGGGGCGTAAGGACCCTTTACGGACGCACCGCATTCATACGATGATCTTCCCGGCTTCCCCTCACGGCCTGGAGTGATCGACCGATGACGACGACGGCGAAGATCGACCCCTGGTCGGCGGAGTTCGTGGCCCACCCGTACGACGCGTACGCCGAGCTGCGCGAGCACGCGCCGGTGACGTACTTCGAGCCGACGAACCAGTGGCTCGTCTCGCGCCACGAGGACGTCAGCGCCCTGCTGCGCGACCGACGGCTCGGCCGCACCTACACCCACCGCTACAGCCACCAGGAGTTCGGCCGCCCCGAACCCGATCCGGCGCACGAGCCCTTCCACACCCTCAACGACCACGGGCTGCTCGACCTGGAGGCCCCCGACCACACCAGGATCCGCCGCCTGGTCTCCAAGGCCTTCACCCCGCGCATGGTCGAGGGGCTGCGGCCGACCGTCCGGCGTCTGGCCGGCGAACTGGTCGACGGGCTGCTCGCGGCCGGCGGCGGCGACCTGATCGCCGCCGTCGCCGAGCCGCTGCCGGTCGCCGTGATCGCCGAGATGCTCGGCGTCCCGGAGAGCGACCGGCACCTGCTGCGCCCCTGGTCCGCCGACATCACCGGCATGTTCGAGCTCAACCCGACCGAGGAGGCCGCCCGCCGGGCCGTCACCGCGAGCATCGAGTTCTCCGACTACCTGCGCACCCTGATCCGCGAGCGCCGCAGCGCCCCCGGCACCGACCTGATCAGCGCGCTGATCCAGGCCCAGGAGGGCTCCGACGCGCTCAGCGAGCAGGAGATGGTCTCCACCTGCGTGCTGCTGCTCAACGCCGGCCACGAGGCGACCGTCAACACCACCGGCAACGGCTGGTGGGCGCTGTTCCGCAACCCCGGGGAACTCGCCCGGCTGCGCGGCTCGGTCGACGAACTGCTGCCCACCGCCGTCGAGGAACTGATGCGCTGGGACACCCCGCTGCAGATGTTCGAGCGCTGGGTGCTGGAGGACATCGAGGTCCGCGGCGTCACCATCCCGCGCGGCGCCGAGATCGCCCTGCTCTTCGGCTCCGCCAACCGCGACCCCGAGCGCTTCGCCGACCCCGACCGCCTCGACCTCGGCCGCACCGACAACCCGCACATCACCTTCGGCGCCGGAATCCACTTCTGCCTCGGCGCGCCCCTTGCCAGACTGGAGCTCACCGAGTCCTACGGCACCCTGCTGCGCCGGGCCCCGGGCCTGCGGCTGGTCCGCGAACCCGAGTGGAACCCGGGCTACGTGATCCGGGGACTCAAGGAACTGCAGGTCGAGCTGTAACGGGAAGAGGGGGAGCTGCCGTGGGCAAGGCGACGGGGGCGCTGCTGGGGCTGGCGATCGGCGACGCGATCGGCCACCGTACTGAGTTCGACGAGATCGAGCACATCGCCCAGTACTGTCCGGACTGGCGTCAACTCCCGTTGCCTGAGCCGGCGCTGGTCACCGACGACACCCAGATGACCCTCGCCCTCGGCCGCGGCCTGCGCACCGCCCTGGAACGCGGGCCGCTGACGCCGCTTCGGCTGGAGCGGCCGGTCCGCGAGGAGTTCGTCGACTGGTGGCGATCCCCGGAGAACAACCGCGCCCCCGGCATGACCTGCCTGCGCGCCTGCGAGCGGCTCAGCCACCCCGAGTACCGCTGGCAGCAGGCGAGCGACGTCGGCTCCAAGGGCTGCGGCGCCAACATGCGGGTCGCCCCGATCGGGCTGATCCGCGACCTGGACGCCCGGCAGCTCTCCGGCGCCGCGCAGCTGCAGTCCGCGCTCACCCACGGCCACCCGACCGCGCTCGCCGCCAGCGACCTCACGGTCTCTCAACCTATCTTGGAGCCATGTGAATCGACACGATGCAGTGAACCGACCGCTGCGGGTCGGTGGATACGTTCGGATCTCGGATGACCCCCTCGGACTGGAGAAGGGCGTCACCCGGCAACGGGAGGACGTGACCGCTCTCGCCGAACAACTCGGTTGGAAAGTCTCGGAGTTCTACGTCGAGAACGACACGAGCGCCTACCGGAAGCGGCGCGTTGTAGGACCGGACGGCCGAAGCAACTGGGTGGTTGTCCGCCCCGAGTTCCGGCGGATGCTGGCGGACTACGAGGACGGCAAGATCGACGGGATCATCGTCTACGACCTTGACCGTCTCGCCCGGCAGAACCGCGACCTTGAGGACTTGATCGATCTCGTCCAGTACTACCGGAGGCCGGTCAAGTCCGTCACTGGGCAGCTCGACCTGATGACCGACGCCGGCCAGGCCATGGCCCGCATCCTGGTGACCATTGCGAACAAGTCCAGTGCGGACACCGCCCGCCGGGTCGCGCGAGCGCGCTTGCAGGTCGCCCAGGAGGGTCGCCACCGCAACGGAGGCCGTCGGTTCGGGTGGAAAGACGATGGGGTCAGCCTGGAGCCCAGGGAGGCTGACGCGCTGAGCCAGGCCGCTGAGCGGTTCGTTGCGGGCGAGGCGTGGACTTCGCTGGTTCTCGGCCTCACGGCATCCGGCATTCGCCCGGTGAAGGCGGAGCAGTGGCACATGAAGTCGTTCAAGCGGATGCTGCTCTCTCCGCGCATTGCCGGAATCGTGGTCTATACCGGTGCGCTGCACCCTGACCGTACGGACTCCAGGCCGCACGAGGTGCACCATGATCCGTTCGGCTCGGCACTCAGGGATCAGCACGGCCAGTACGTGCGGGGCGAGTGGAAGCCGATCATCTCGGTCGAGCTGTGGGAAGCCGTGGTGACCGAGGCGGCGCGCCGGAAGGGCGGTAAGGACTTCACCGGCGCTGGTACCCGGAAGTACCTGCTGTCCGGGCTGCTTCGCTGCGGCCGGGTCCTGGACGACGGCCGGGTGTGCAACAAGCCTCTGAACGGGACCCGGACGAAGAACCGGCGGACCGGCGACTACACGCCGATCTACAAATGCCCGCAGCCGTCGTACGGCGGGTGCGGTCGCATCCAGCGCCAGGTGGATCCGCTGGACGAGCTGATCGAGGATCTTCTCTTCCTCCACCTGGAAGAGAACCGCCCCAAAGGCGATGACGGGTCCGAGCCCGGGGCCGACGGACAGGGCGAGGTGGAGCGAGAGCTTGACGATCTCCAGTCGCGGTTGGAGCGGCTGCGCGTTGAGTATGCGAAGGGCGTCGTCTCCTCGGACACGTTTTTCGCCCTGGTGCCCGTGCTGGAGGCGACCATCAAGGAGCGGCGCGCGGAGCTGGCCGAGCGGTCGCGGGACCGTATGACGGCCGCTCGATACCGGCAGACCCCCGAACAGGTGCGGGAAGAGTGGGACAAGGCGCCGACCATGGCTGCCAAGCGTGCGATCTTGGGCCAGTACCTCCGGGCCGTGGTTGTGCACCCGGCCAGGTGGCGAGGCAACGGCTTCGACTACGAGACCATTGAGCCGATCTGGATCGGATGACCCCGGCGGGCGCTCGGCCTCGGCTGTCAGTGGTGCGAAGTCGAGGCCGGGCGCTCCTACCTATCGATCACGCCGATCGGCCGTCCGGAGGAGGGCCCGAGTTCTCCGCCATTGCTCAGGCGTGATCTTGGGCGCCCGAGCGACGTGGTGCCGGAGCCACTCCTCACGGGTCATGTGCGCCGACGCGGGGCGGGATGCCGCCGCCGAGGTCGGTTCCGCCGGGGGATCGGGACAGCGGTGCGCGGGCGTGGCAGCGCCATCGGTGCCGGACACGGGGCAGCCTCCAGGCATGCGGGGTGGGCAGGGGCGGGCGGAGGTGCTGACCGGTTGGTCGTGACATGGGAGAGGTTCCTTCCGTGATCACCGGCGGACAGGCCGATGCGGGGATGGATGGAGTGCGGCGCGGCCGCAGGCGGGCGCGCTACCTGCGAGTCAGGAGAGAGATCAACGGCCTGTAGCCGGATCAGGCATCGAATGTGCCCGGAGAGCGTTTCGCTGGCCGAACCAGCGGGGCGGACCCCCGTCGTGCAAAGGTGCTTACGTTTGACATTCTCTCAGGCGCCGCCGACAGGCACCAGCCTGTTGCGCGAGCGGTGATCAGGCGGCCGGGCCGGGGCTGTCGCAACTTGCCTTTACTTACTCAAGCGGCGGCGCATCCGCGCCGCCGGGCGGCCCCAGCCGCCCCGGCCGGGCATGCGGCCTTGCGGCCGTTCCGGGCCGGGCGGCTGGCCGCCCACGGATGCTTGACCGCTGGAAAGCGGAAGGCGCCCAGGTCCGTTCGCTGCCGCCGGGGGGCCGGGGGTGGCCGGCCGAGGGAGGCTTTACGCACCTTGCCGGGCTGGGGCCCGCGTCGGGCAAGGACGGGGGGCCACTCGGCCCAATTGCGGTCAGGCCCAAAAGCCCTGACCGAGTTCGCAGCAGCTTACGGCCCCCCGACCATGCCCGATCCCAACCCGGCAAGGACACCGCCCAAAGCCTCCCCCGGCAGGCCACGTGCTCAGCCACCCCTACCGGTCAGGCCAGCTCCCGCCGGGCGTGCGCGGCCAGGCACAGCAGTTCCTCCAGGCTCAACCAGCCCTCAGCGACACCCTCCAGCCGAACCACCGGGCCGCCTTGGGCATTGGTGTCGGCGATGGCCCGCAGCTGTCTGCGCTCCACGCCACACACCGCCAGGAGGCCGTTCAGCTCGTCCGCCGTCCGGCGCGCGGTCCGCCATCCGGCCGCGTAGTCCACGCCCGGCAGCCACACCCACGAGTCCGGGTCGAGGTTCGCCGCCAACTCCGCACCGAAGTCGTCGTCCTCGTCCAACAGTGCTTCAACTCCCTTGATCTGCAACCGAATCAGCTCATCCGTGCACAGACATGCCGAGGAGCCCGATACCATCGGCATCGGGTTCCGACCCACCGGACCACCCCACCCCTGCCAAGGTCACGGGGTGGTCCGGCACGTCTTCAGTTGTCCCTGATCAAGTCAGGCCTTACTGCGCTGTCCCGCCTTCCTCGGGGTCACGCCCGAAGATCCGCCGGAACAGCACCGCCTCACTCAGACCGAGCAGCGGATCATCAACTCCGGTTCTCTCTCGCCAGATCCGTTGCATCAGGTCCGTCCGGAAGCCGTCGAGGAATCCCGGCTCGGCACACCACTGCGCCACCTCCCGGTGCGCGGCGCGCCGCCCCGGCGAGATTGCCCGCGCCAGCCGCGAGAACTGGCCGTCCAGGAGCCACCAGGTCAAGGCGCGGTCCCGCCAGACCCGCAGTCGGCGGATCACCGGGGCGTCCAGGGGGCAGCCGGGTACAGGCGGACCACGGTCGGGGTCAGGTCGAGGAAGGCCAGGGCTCGCACCTCCCCGTGCGTCGCGAGCCGGTGCCCGATCGACTGCACCTCCGGCGGCCCGAACAGCTCAGTGAAGTACCCGTGCTGGTCCGGGCTGAGCGGCAGTGCGCTCAGCGTCTTCAGAAGCGCGGCCATCGCGTCCGGCAGCCTGCTGAACCGCGCAGGCGCCGCCACGCCCCGCACTTCCACGACCACCGGGAACGGGTACGGCGATTCCGCCCCCGGCCCAGGACTTCCGGCCGCCAGGACCAGGTTCGTCCCCGGTCCGCCGTGGCCTCCAAGCGGCATCACTTCCCGGACACCTCCCCCGCGCGACGCGGGTGCCAGCTGTGGACACGCACCGCCTGACTGTTCACGACGATGTACCGGGCCCGCGCCTTCCTCAGCCCCGCACCGCAGTAGAAACACCGCCACGCCGCCGCAATGGACGCCTTCGCGCGCCTCATCGAGCACCACCTTCCGGGCCCACCAAGGACCAAACGATCTTCCCGATACCTTCCGGCCGGGGTTCACAGCCCCACTCCATGGACAAGGCCTCCACCAGGCACAGCCCCCGGCCCGACGCGTCACCCGGTCCGGTGGACCGCCGGATCACCGGCTTCTCGCTGCTCGCGTCGTGCACCTCGATCCGGAGGTGGCCGCAGACCAACTCGAAGCGCACGGCGATCTCTCGCCCGGGCGATACCCGCGCGTGCATCACCGCGTTGGTCACCAGCTCCGAAAGCACAAGCCGGCCATCGGCCAGGAGGGCGTCACCGCCAGGAACCCGCCGAAGGAACTCACGCAGGTGATCCCTTGCCGTTCCGACGGATCGGCGGTGCCGCGTGAGCCTCGCTTCGAACGCGGAAACCTCGACGGCTGGCATCCTGCCCCTCCTCTGACGGCAATTCGTTGCGCACAGAAGAGGATTCAGGGAGAGGGGCCGCAGTCGCTCCCCCATGGTGGGTATACCCATGATGGGTACACTTGGTGATCAAAACGCGACTCGGCGTCAGGTCGGCACATGGGGACGTGATCATGCCTGAAGCTCCAACGCCCGCTGCACTCCCACCGCACATCCTTGAGCGCGCCGACGTGCGCGATGCCCTGAACCGTCGCGACTTGGGCGAGGTCTTCGCGCTGGCTCGGAAATGGGGTGGCATCAGCTTCACCAAGATCGGTGAGGCGATCGACATGAAGGCCGAACGAGTCGGCAAGTTGGCCCGTGGTGAAGGCGTGATCACCACCATGGAGAAGATCATCCAGGTCGCGGACGGTCTGCGGATTCCCGGCCATCTTCTCGGCTTGGCCGCCCGGCCCTGGGAGCGCGGCGCTGTGGTAGGAGTGGTCACACAACCGCCAGCCGCCGTTGCTTTGCCGCCCGCAGGAAGCTTCGGCCTGTGGGAGGTAGCCGAGATGGTGCGACGGATTGAGCAGTCCGACATAAACCCGGCATCGATGGAGTCGATCGAAGCCGCGATTTACCAGCTCTGCCGGGCCTATCCGTACGCGCCGGCTGCCGACCTCCACCAGAAGACCCGCGAGGGGATCAACTTCGTCACCCGACAGTTGGACCGCCGGATCTCACTCAAGCAGCACCGTGACCTGCTGGTCGATGCCGGGTGGCTCTTCCTGCTGGGCGGCTGCCTCGAATACGACATGGGCCAGGTCGAGGCGGCGAACCTCAGCAGGGCCGCAGCCCTCCGCCTCGGAGTCGAGAGTGGCCATGGTGAGATCGTCGCCTGGGCATGGGAACTTGAGGCATGGTTCGCCCTCACGCAGGGGCGCTTCGCTGACGTGATCACCGCTGTTGAAGCTGGCCACGCCGCCGACGCCAGCCACTCGATCGGTGCTCAGCTCTATGGGCAGGCCGCCAAGGCTTACGGGCGCATGGGCGACAGCCGAGGAGTGCGAGACGCCCTTGAGGCCGGGCGTGCCAGGCTGGAACGCCTTCCTCGGCCGGAACACCCGGACCACCACTTCGTCATCGATCCCGACAAGTGGGCTTTCTACGCGATGGACGCCTACCGGCTGCTCGGCGATGACGACCGCGCCACGGTCCACGCCAGAGAAGTCATCCAGGTGGGCACCGCGCCCGACGGGTCCGAGCGCTCGCCCATGCGCATGGCGGAGGCCAGGCTCACGCTCGGTGTCGCTGCGGCTCGCCGAGGTGAACTTGAGGAGGCCGTTGCTGTCGCCGGGCGAGCCTTCGAGGCAGAGCGGAAGTCACTGCCCTCCCTGCTCATGATCGCCGGAGAGCTGGACCAGGAGCTCCAGGCGAACTACCCCAAGGAGATCCTGACCCGGCAGTTCCATGAGCAGCTGGTCACCATCGGGGCGGAGAGCAAGCCCGCTCTCCCGTTCTAGTGCCTCATCAAGTAACGTTCGCCCCTGTCAGGGTCCTGCCTGTCGATGGCTTCGGTCGTTGGTGATAATCGACCGATGAGCGCCATCGAACGCCCTTTGCCGCCTCTGAACGCTGACGAGCGCACCACGCTCGAAAGCTGGCTTGACTTTCACCGCGCCACGCTCGCCAGGAAGTGCGAGGGCCTGGACGAGGAGCAGGCCGCCCTCGCGTCCGTGCCGCCGTCCGGCTTCACATTGACTGGCCTCGTCCAGCACATGGCGGAGGTGGAGCGGAACTGGTTCCGTCGAGTGTTCGCCGGAGAACAGGCCCTGCCCATCTACGACCCGCAGGCCGACCCCTCTGCCCCCGACGGCGGCTTCGAACTGGCCGAGGGCGCCACACTGCACGACGCCCTCGCCACCTGGCACGCGGAGATCACCCGTGCCCGCGAGCTCTGCGCCGACCGTGCTCTGACCGACACTGGCCGTTTCATGGAGCAGGACGTCAGCCTCCGCTGGATCTACGTCCACATGGTCGAGGAGTACGCCCGCCACAACGGCCACGCCGACCTGCTCCGGGAGCGCATCGACGGCACCACTGGTGCGTGACACCGGATCAGGTAGATCGCCCGATTGTGAGGTGACGCGCCGCCGGGTTCCGTGCCGGGCGGCGCGTCGTGTCAGGGTGCCCGGGTGGCTGAACGTGTGCACGTGCGCGAGATCGATGACGACGAGGTGGAGCTAGGCACCTTCGGAATCACCTTGACCTGGGGCGATTCAGATAGCAACCAACATACGTTGGAAAGCGGCTTGCGACCTCACCGCTTACGCCGTCCGCAAGCTCGCCGAGGGCCTCCCGCCCGCCGGGCTGCCCGCGGTGCTGCGGGCGTACGCGCTGGCGAGCCGCGAGCGGTACGACGAGTTCTGGCTCGGCGACCTCGCCGCGCGCTGGTACGGCTCCTCGCCGCAGGCCGTCATCGCCCGCGGTTGGGACGACTGCCTGGCCGTCCTGGACCAGCTGGACGCCGCACTCGCCGCACCCGACCTGGAGGCCGACCCGTGCCTGGCCACCGGCGAGGGCTGGGTCGCCGAGGAAGCCTTCGGCACCGGCCTGCTCTGCTTCCTGCTGCTGCCGGACGACCCGGTCGCGGCCGTGCGCCGGGCTGCGTACAGCTCCGGCGACTCCGACTCGCTCGCCTGCCTGACCGGCGCCTTCGCGGGCGCCCACCACGGCGAGTCGGTCTGGCCGACGGAGTGGGTCGAGCGGATCGAGTACCGCGACGAGCTGCTGGCGCTCGGAGCACTCTGGGACTGAACGGTCAAGGCTCGGTCTCGCTGCCGAAGATCCGCCGGAACAGCGCCGCCTCGTTCAGGTCGGCCAGTGGGTCCTCAACTCCGGTGTGTTCCCGCCAGATCCGTCGCATCAACTGCATCCGGTAGCTGTCGAGATACCCAGGCTCGTCGCACCACCGCGTCACGGCTGTCGGCGGCCCCCCGCACCTCGGACGAGTCCTTCGAAACCGCCTGGTGCAACCCGGACGAGGTGGACGCGCTGCCCATGGTCGCGAGCATTCGCAAGCGGCTCGATGACTGGCGAAGCGGTCGGATTCCTGTCGTCCGGTAGCCGGCGCGGAACCGGTCGGCGGGGTGCCGCGTCGAAGGGCCATGACGAACAGCAGCACCGGAACCCGTCGTACGTCCCGCCGCCCGGCGGCGCTGCTCCTGGCCGCCGCGCTCGCCGCGCCGCTGATCGCCGGCTGCGGCAGCACCGGGGCCGCGACCGGCACGGAGCTGAGAGCCTCCGCGCCGGACGGCGGGGCCGCGGTCGATCCGGCCCAGGTGGCCGCCACCGCGAAGGCCACCGACGCCTTCGGGCTCGACCTCCTGCACACCCTCACCGCCAAGCCGGACGACGCCGGGCGCAACCTCGTGGTCTCCCCGTCCGGCCTGGCCACCGTGCTCGCCATGCTGCTCCCCGGCGCCCGCGGCGTGACCGCCGACGAGCTCGCCAAGGCCCTCCACACCGACCTCGACCCGAAGCAGTACGCCCTCGCCACCGGCGCCCTGAACCGACCCGTGCCGACCACCGACGGACTCACCCTGCGCCAGAGCGACGAGGTCTGGACGCAGCAGGGCTTCCCGGTGGAGCCCGACTACCTGGCCGGCCTCGCCGCCGCCTTCGACGCCGGAGTGCACACCACCGACTTCAAGAAGGACCCCGAGGGCAGCCGCAAGGCCGTCAACGCGGCCGTGGAGAAGGCCACCGAGGGGCGGATCAAGGACCTCTTCGCCCCGAACCAGATCAACGGGGACAGCCGGGTGGTCCTCACCGACGCGCTCTACCTCAAGGCGAAGTGGGCCTCCGAGTTCAAGCCCGGGCACACCGCGGACCGCCCGTTCCACAAGCTCGACGGGTCCACCCCGTCCGTCCCCACCATGAGCCAGACCGGTGACTTCAAGTACGCCGACGGCTCCGGCGGGATCGCCGGCGAGCCCTGGCAGGCCGTCGAACTCCCGTACAAGGACGGCAACCTGGTGATGGACCTGATCGTGCCCGCACAGGGCGGCTTCGCGGCCTTCGCCAAGGGGCTGGACCAGCCCCAGCTCGACCGGATCCTCGGCGCCCTCGCAGAGCAGCCCGTCGACCTGCAGCTGCCGCGCTTCCACTTCGACACGTCCAACGAGCTCACCCCCGCGCTGCGCTCGCTCGGCGTCCACTCGGTCTTCGACCACGCCGACCTCAGCGGTATCGCCAAGGAGCCGCTCGCCGTCAGCACGGTGGTGCAGAAGGCCACCGTTCAGGTCGACGAGGAGGGCACCGTCGCGGCGGCCGGCAGCGGCGTCGGGATCGCCGCCGGGGCGGCGCCCGCCCCGAACGAGCCCGTCCAACTGCACATCGACCGGCCGTTCCTGTTCCTGGTCCGGGACACCTCGGGCGGGCGGCCGCTGTTCCTCGGTCAGGTCACCGACCCGCAGGCGAAGTAGCCCCTACCAGGCCGGGTAGCGCCCGCCGAGCGCCGGGTGGCCGGGGTCGCGGCTGCCGAACAGCACCAGCAGGTCGTCCGCGACCGTCAGCAGTTCGGCCCGCCCCTCGACCGCCCCGGCCCACTCGGCGGGCAGCGCCGAGGCGCCGTACGCGGCCCCGACCAGGTTGCCGCAGACCGCGCCGGCGGAGTCGCTGTCCCCGGAGTGGTTCACCGACAGCAGCAGCGCGGTGCGCACCGGGTCGGGGTCGAGGGTGGCGGCCAGCAACGCGTACACCGAGATGGCCAGGCACTCCTCGGCGACCCAGCCCAGCCCGACCCGCTCCACCGTGTCCGCCGAGGGCTCGGCCTCCTGGGCGAGCCGCACCGCCCGGGCCAGCGCCTGGACGGTCTCCTTGGACTTCGGCAGCTCGCGGATCTGCTCGACCGTCTCGCCGACCGCCGCCCACGGCTCCGTCCCGGCTGCCAGCCGCTCGACCAGCGCCGCGAAGGCGCCCGCCGCGAGGTAGCCGGTCGGGTGCCCGTGGGTGAGCTGGGCGCACTGCACGGCCAGCCCGAAGGACTGCTCGACGCCGAGGCGGGCCAGCCCGAACGGCGCCGAGCGCATCACCGTGCCGCAGCCCTTGGAGCCGGGGTTGATCGGCCCCGGCCGCCCGATCGCGGACGGCGCCTCGAACACCGGGTGCTCGGACACCCCGCTCAGGCAGGCGTTGCCCGGTGCCCGCCGCGCGTACAGGAACGGCCGACCCAGCAGCCAGCCGTCGTACGGGCGGGGCTGCGGCTCGGTGTCCGGCTCGCCCTGGTACTGGGTCCGCAGCCAGCGCCGGTAGGCGCCGTGCATGGCCTCCGGCACCGAGCCGCCGCCGCCCGTCCAGCCGCGGACGAAACCGCGGATCAGGCCCTCGGCGGTGAACAGCGTCATCTGGGTGTCGTCGGTGACCTGCACCGGCCCGCTCCCGGACGGCAGCGCGGTCACGCCCTGCGGCCCGAAGCGGTCCAGGATCTGATGGAGCTGCAGGAACTCCACCGGCCAACCCAGCGCATCGCCGATCGCGCCGCCGAGCAGCGCTCCGCGCACCCGGTCGCGGTATCCCGACTCCGCCGCCGACTCCGTCACGTCGAATCCCCCTTCGTTCGTGGCGGGGTACGTTCTTTGGCTTCCTCGCCTCCGTGGTGAGGAGGCGATTCCCTCCGATCTCGCGACCGGATTGGGCTCCCGGTTGCCCGGTTGCCTGGTTGGCGCTTCACGGCCCGCCCACCGGCAAAGGCTCCACGCCCTGCAAACGCCTGCCCGGCGTCCGTTACTACGAAAGGTCGCACCAGGTGTCCCGGCTTGGCTGTCGCCGGAGACGTCATGATCGTACTGAACATCACCGACAGGCGGGACGTCAGTTGTGGATCTCGCCCCGCCCGTGCAGCGCGGCGCGGTCGGCGGCGGCCCGTCCGGCGGCCCAGCCCTCGCCGTCGCTGACCCGCACCCGCTGCGAGACCAGCTTCGGGAACAGCCGGCCGACCTCCTCGTCCACCTTCGCCGAGCGGGCGGCCAGCGCGGGCAGCAGCCGCTCGTCCGGCAGCAGCTGCTCCTCGGTGCCGTCCTCGCGCAGGTGGCGCCCGGCCGCGGCGGCGCTGGTGGTCCGCTCGGTGGCGGTGGTCAGCCGTTCGCGGATCCGCGCCGCGTACGCCACCAGGAAGGACTGCCGGAACGCCTTGCTGCGGGAGTCCTTGCCGGAGCCGGCCTTGTTGAGCGCGTGGGTGGCCTGCACCAGCAGCGAGGTGTAGAGCAGCTCGACGCCGTCCAGGTCGCCGTCGAAGCCGATCACGGTGCAGAAGCCGAACTCCTTCGCCCACACCACCCGGCACCGGTTCGCCGTCGCGACCGCGTCCAGCAGCATCGTCTTGGGGCCCTCGTACGGGTTGTCCACGCCGATCCGCAGCGCCGCCGGGGTGTCCCGGTCGGCACCGGCCGCGGCCAGCAGCGCCTCGTCGATGCTGTGCTGGGCCATCAGCTGCTGGGCCTTGGCGGTCAGCGCCTCGGCCTCCTCCGGGTACTCGGTGGACTCGGCCTTGGCCAGCAGCGCCCGGATCCGCGCCAGCATCCGCGGCTCACCGGTCACCGGGTCGGCGGGGCGCTGCGCCCGTACCGACTGGCCGGGCGCCGGGCCGACCGGGGCGATCGGGGGCAGCCGGCCCCAGCTGCGCAGCAGCTCCAGGACGGCGGTGGCGAGCGCGAAGCGGTCCAGGCGGTGCAGGTGGGCGAAGGCGCCGAGGTACTGCTCGTCGTCCGACCACCAGACCTCGGTCTCCAGCTCGCGCAGCTGCTCCTGCCAGCGCCGGTCCAGGCTCGCGGCGGGGTGGCGGCGGCCCTCGGCGGCGATCAGGTCCACCGCGAGCGCCAGGTGGACGGGCTTGAGCGTGCGCCGCACCACCCGCACCAGGTCGGCCGGGCGCCAGCCCGCCGACCAGCAACGGCCCACGGCGGTGTCCACGTACCCCAGCAGCGCCCGGCTGACCGCCGGCCACTGCCCGGCCGAGGCGGCCAGCAGCGAGGCCCCGGTGTCCAGCGCGAGGTCCAGCCCCTCGTCCGGGGCGGTGAGCACCGACCGCACCGCCTGCTCCAGCAGCGGCCCGGCGTTCCCGCCCTGCTGCGCGCGCTTGCCCACGGTGTGTCCCTGCTCTCCTCGACGGCCCGACCTCTCCGGCCCATGATGCCGGAGCGGCCGAGCCGACCGACGGGACAGGTAGGGCCCGCCCGGCGGATCTTGCCGGGCCCGCGACAACATCCGCCGGACAGGCCCTAGCGCTCGATCGCCTTGGCCAGGATCTCCGGGGTGCGCTCCAGCAGCCGCGCGGCCGCCAGCCGGACGCCCAGGGCGGCGATCAGGCCGCCGTAGAGCGGGCCGATCAGCAGCACCGGCCAGGTCGGCCCGTCCGAGGTCAGCGCCCAGAGCAGGTAGCCACCGACCGGCAGGGCGAGCAGCGCGACGCCGAACATCGAGCCGAACTGGTTGAGCAGGATCAGCCCGCCCTGCCCCGGGGCCGCGTTGCGCATCGGGTTGCTGTCGGCCGGCATGGTGTACGGCGCGAGGACGCTGAACACCGAGCCGAGCGCGACGCCGCAGCCGAGCATCGCCAACGCCAGGCCGAGCGCGGACGGCAGCCGGGCCCAGTCGCCGGTGACGGCGGCCAGCACCAGCCCGAGCAGCACCGCGACCGGGACGGCGTACGACAGCACCGCGTACGCCCGGCCGCGCAGCTCGTCCCGGGCGTCGGCCGGGGTGCGCAGGGTGGCGGCGATCATCCAGAACGCCGAGCCGTCCATGCCGAACAGGTTGAGCATCTGCAGCCCGAGGAAGGTCCCGGTCATCGCCAGCAGGTAGACGCTCGACCAGCCCTGGACCACCGACAGCACGCAGATCACCAGCGTCATCCCGATGCTGGTGAACAGCGCCGCCTTGGCCCGCGGCTCGCGCCAGGCGTACCGCAGGTGACGCTGCATCACCGCGCCGGTCCGGCCCTGCGGCAGGAAGCGCCAGCCGCGCGACGTCTGCACCCCGCGCGCCACCTCCAGGGTGGAGGAGTCCGCGGTGACCATCAGCTCCTGCAGGCTGCTCCGCCACCAGCGCAGCAGCAGGACCAGCAGCGCCCCGGCCGCGGCCAGCTGCAGCAACGCCAGCGCGTACCGGCCCTCGCCGGCGGTGTGGGTGGCGTCGGCAGCGCTGATCGGCGGGATCCAGCGCAGCACCGAGGCGATGGGTGCCAGCGGGCTGAGGTCGATCGGCCCGCCCCGGCGGCCGAAGATGCTCTGCGAACCGACGTTGGCGGCCTGGACCAGCAGCGCGAAGGCCAGCCCGCCGAAGATCGCGAAGTCCTTGCCGCGCCGGCTGGAGAGCATCCGGGCGTTGCCGGCCGCGACCGCACGGGAGAGCGTCACCAGGCAGAGCACCGCGAGCGGCACCCCGACCACCGCAGCCGCGGCCGAAGCACCCCCCTCGGCGCCGGACAGCGCCGCGCCGGTCACCAGCACCAGGCTGATCAGCGGACCGGGCCCGATCAGCGCGGCCAGCAGCGAGCCGCGCAGCAGCGGACCGGGCCGCAGCGGCAGCATGGTGAGCCGGGTCGGGTCGGCGCTCTCGTCGCTGGAGAACAGGAACAGCGGCAGCGCGGCCCAGCCCAGGGTGAGCACGCCGAGCAGCACCACCCCGGCGTTCGCGGAGCCGTCGTAACGCCCGTTCAGCGCCGTCATGGCGACGGCGACACCGCCCGCGAAGGCCAGTCCGAACAGACCGCCGATGACGTAGACCGCGGTACGGCCGGGGCTGCGGCGCAGCCCGTTGCGCAGCAGCCTCAGCTTGAGCGCCACCAGGGCGCGGACCACCGTCCGTCCGTCGGGCACAACAGCGCTCCTTTCGACGGTGACCTCGCTGCGCTCGCTCACCGGGCGCTCCCGCCGAGCCAGCCGAGCGCCTGGCCGTCGTCCTCGCGGACGCCGATCAGGTCGAGGAAGGCCGCGTGCAGGCTGCGCCCGCCCCGGACGGAGTCCAGCGGGCCCTGGGCGATCACCCGGCCGGCGTTGACCACCGCGACCCAGTCGCAGAGTTGCTCGACCAGCTCCATCACATGGCTGGAGAAGACCACCGTGGAGCCCGCCGCCGCGTACCGCTTGAGCACGCCGCGGATGGTCTGGGCGGAGACCGGGTCGACGCCCTCGAAGGGCTCGTCCAGGAACAGCACATCGGGGTTGTGCAGCAGCGCGGCGGCCAGGCCGACCTTCTTGCGCATGCCGGTGGAGTAGTCGGCGACCAGCTTGTCGGCGTCGTGGCCGAGGTCCAGGACGGCCAGCAGCTCCTCGGCGCGGCGGTCCACCTCGGCGTCGGGCAGGCCGCGCAACCGGCCGGTGTACTGCAGCAGTTCGCGCCCGCTGAGCCGCTCGAACATCCGCAGGCCCTCGGGCAGGATGCCGATCCGGGCCTTGACCGTGACCGGGTCGGCCCACACGTCAGTGCCGTGCACCAGCACGGTGCCCTGGTCGGGCCGGAGCAGGCCGGTGACCATGGACAGCGTGGTGGTCTTGCCCGCGCCGTTCGGCCCGACCAGGCCGATGAACGCCCCTGCGGGCAGTTCCAGGCTGAGCCCGGCCACGGCGGCCTGGCTGCCGAAGTGCTTCCACAGCCCTTGGATGCTGACGGCGGACGGGGTGTCCGGGCCGGGGTGGTCGGAGGACGGTGGCGCTGACGCCTGCATGGCGGCCTTCTGTCTTCGCTAGGAGATGGATGAACGGTTGTCCGGGGCCCAGCCTGTCATCGCCCGAACAGGCTGTCGCCCGCCTTGAGCATCCCCTGAGCGTGTCCCCCGAACGGGTGAGGCGCGCCACCCCGCGGCCGTGTGCCGACGGTCGGTGGGCCGATTTGGCAACTACTCAGCTCCCCCGTTCGTCCTGCACTATGAGGACCAGTGAGCGCGCGCGGGGGTTCCGCGGTGCCGGGAGGTGGCGGATGTCCGTTCAACCGTGGGGCGAGTACCGTCCCTCCCATCGGCACGGCCATCGGCCGGCGGTCCCCGGCGGGCAGCCCGCGCCCTCCCCGCAGGCGGCGATGCGGGCGAGCCACGCGGACCGCGACCGGACGGTGGACGTGCTGAAGGCCGGCTTCGCCGAGGGCCGGCTCTCCGCGGAGGAGTACGAGCAGCGCCACGAGGCGGCGGCCCGGGCGCTCACCTACGGCGAACTGGCCGCCCTGGTGGCCGACCTGCCGGCCGGGCCGATGGTGACGCCGCCGCTGCAGGCCGTGCAGCCGGTCCCGGCGACGTTCCTGCCGCCACCTCCGGCACCGCAGGTCCGTCCCACCAACGTGCTGGCCGTGGTCTCCGTGGTGTGCGGCCTGACCGGCTTTCTGGCACTGCCGGCGGTGGTCGCGGTGGTCACCGGCCACGTCGCCCGGGCGCAGATCCGCGAGCGCAACACGAACGGGGACGGCGCGGCCGTCCTCGGGCTGGTCCTCGGCTACCTGGGCTGCGCCTTCTGGATGCTGATGATCCTGGTGGGCGCCAGGTAGTTCGCCCGCTGTCCGCCGTTCGCCGCGCTGCGACGCCCACGGCCGCCTCGGAGAGGCGACGCTTCAAGCGTCTCGGCGGCGGAGCGGCGGCGGCGGTCCTTCACCCTGTTCGGCGTGGTCACCGCGGCCACTCCGATGGCGCTCTTCATGTTCGGTGTGGTCAACCCGAGCGGCCGGGATCGTGGTGATACCGATAGCGGCCCAGGCCATGCAGGCACGCCAGCTGGGCATGATCCGGCAGGGCCGCTACCTGCTGCCGATCGCCGTCGGGCTGCCGATCATGTGCGCCGCGCTCTGCCACGAGCGACTGCCGTGGGGCGGTTTCGCCTGGCGACGGCTGCTGGTGCTCTCCGGCTTCTCGCTCGCACTGGTCAACGCCGCCGCCTTCGTCTGGGCGCTGCGCCGCAACGCGGTCGGCACCGACGGTCCGCTGCTGATCAGCCCGGCCGCCTGGGTGCCGCACGGCGGCTGGCCGATCTGGGTCGCGGTGTACTCGGTGGCGGCGCTCGCGACGGGTCTGCTCACCGCGGTGTCGGACAACCGTGGGCAGGCCCTGCCGCCGTTGTCCGACGGGCCCGGGGGCAACGTCGCGGAGGACCGCGCCCGGCTCGCCGGGGCCCGTTCGGAGGCGTAGGGTTTCGCGGTGCGGGCGGTGCTCGGTTGTGGTAAGGAGCTCCGCCCCGGACCGGTTCCCGCCCCGCTTCCGGCGGGAACCCCACGACCTGCGGCGTTGCATTTGTTTTGACCGCGCCCCATGCGCTAGGTACGCTCTGACCTTGTGCCTGGGGTGTCCCCGGGTCCTTGTGCGTGCATGCACACCGGTCGCCGCGCCGAGCCGGAGCGCCTCCCAGCGCGCCGCGCGTAGAGCGCCGTCGCTGTACATCAGCTCATGGGATTCCGTGTCGGAATAGCCCAACACACCCGACCGCGTGGGTCGACCACGGGGTCGTGTGCGAGGGAACACCGCAGGTTAGTTCCACCAAGCCTTGGCACACAGAAAACGGAGAAACGGTGCCTACGATCCAGCAGCTGGTCCGAAAGGGCCGGCAGGACAAGGTCGAGAAGAACAAGACTCCCGCGCTGAAGGGCTCCCCGCAGCGCCGTGGGGTCTGCACGCGTGTGTACACGACCACCCCGAAGAAGCCGAACTCGGCTCTCCGCAAGGTCGCCCGTGTGCGCCTCACCAGCGGGATCGAGGTCACCGCTTACATTCCGGGCGAGGGCCACAACCTGCAGGAGCACTCCATCGTGCTGGTGCGCGGTGGTCGTGTGAAGGACCTTCCTGGTGTCCGCTACAAGATCATCCGCGGTTCGCTCGACACCCAGGGTGTCAAGAACCGCAAGCAGGCCCGCAGCCGCTACGGCGCCAAGAAGGAGAAGTAAGAATGCCTCGTAAGGGCCCCGCCCCGAAGCGCCCGGTCATCATCGACCCGGTCTACGGCTCCCCCGTCGTCACCCAGCTGGTCAACAAGATCCTGCTGCACGGCAAGCGCTCCACCGCCGAGCGGATCGTGTACGGCGCCCTCGAGGGCGTCCGCGAGAAGACCGGCTCGGACCCGGTCGTCACGCTGAAGCGCGCGCTGGAGAACGTCAAGCCGGCCCTCGAGGTCAAGTCCCGCCGTGTCGGTGGCGCGACCTACCAGGTTCCGGTCGAGGTCCGCCCGGGCCGCGCCAGCACCCTGGCGCTGCGCTGGATGGTCGGCTACTCCCGCGCCCGTCGCGAGAAGACCATGACCGAGCGCCTGATGAACGAGATCCTCGACGCCAGCAACGGCCTGGGCGCTTCCGTGAAGCGTCGCGAGGACACCCACAAGATGGCCGAGTCCAACAAGGCCTTCGCGCACTACCGCTGGTAGTCCGTACCCCGTCACTAGACAGAGAGAGAACGAGCCACCATGGCTGCAACCTCCCTTGACCTCGCCAGGGTCCGCAACATCGGGATCATGGCGCACATCGACGCGGGCAAGACCACCACCACCGAGCGGATCCTGTTCTACACCGGTGTCTCGTACAAGATCGGTGAGGTCCACGATGGCGCTGCCACCATGGACTGGATGGAGCAGGAGCAGGAGCGCGGCATCACGATCACGTCGGCCGCGACGACCTGTCACTGGACGGTCGACGGCGTCGACAACACCATCAACATCATCGACACCCCGGGGCACGTCGACTTCACCGTCGAGGTGGAGCGTTCGCTGCGCGTCCTCGACGGTGCCGTGACGGTGTTCGACGGTGTCGCTGGTGTCGAGCCCCAGTCCGAGACCGTGTGGCGGCAGGCTGACCGCTACGGCGTCCCGCGCATCTGCTTCATCAACAAGCTGGACCGCACGGGCGCGAACTTCTTCTTCTGCGTCGACACCATCGTGGAGCGCCTCGGCGCCACCCCGCTGGTGATGCAGCTCCCGATCGGTGCCGAGTCGGACTTCCAGGGCGTTGTCGACCTGGTCCGCATGAAGGCGCTGGTCTGGTCCGCCGAGGCCGCCAAGGGCGAGATGTACGACATCGTCGACATCCCGGCCGAGCTGCAGGAGCAGGCGAACGAGTACCGCACCCAGCTGATCGACACCGTCTCGAACGTCAGCGACGAGATCATGGAGCTCGCCCTCGAAGAGGCCGAGATCCCGGTCGAGCTGCTGCAGGACGCGATCCGCAAGGGCACCCTGAACTCGGACTTCACTCCGATCTTCTGCGGTACCGCGTTCAAGAACAAGGGCGTTCAGCCCCTGCTCGACGCGGTCGTCAAGTACCTGCCGTCGCCGCTGGACATCGAGTCCATCGAGGGCACGAAGCCGAACGACCCGGAGACCAAGATCTCCCGCAAGGCTTCGGACGACGAGCCGCTGGCCGCGCTGGCGTTCAAGATCATGTCCGACCCGCACCTGGGCAAGCTCACCTTCGTCCGGATCTACTCCGGCCGCCTGGAGTCCGGCACCTCGGTGCTGAACGCCGTGAAGGGCAAGAAGGAGCGCATCGGCAAGATCTACCGCATGCACGCGAACAAGCGTGAGGAGATCGAGTCGGTGGGCGCCGGCGACATCGTCGCCGTCATGGGCCTGAAGCAGACCACCACCGGTGAGACGCTGGCCGACGAGAAGAACCCGGTCATCCTGGAGTCCATGGACTTCCCGGCCCCGGTCATCCGCGTCGCCATCGAGCCCAAGTCCAAGGGTGACCAGGAGAAGCTGGGTGTCGCCATCCAGCGTCTCGCCGAGGAGGACCCGTCCTTCCAGGTCAACACGGACGAGGAGACCGGCCAGACCATCATCGCGGGTATGGGCGAGCTGCACCTCGAGGTGCTCGTCGACCGTATGCGCCGTGAGTTCAAGGTCGAGGCCAACGTCGGCAAGCCGCAGGTCGCGTACCGCGAGACGATCCGTCAGGCCGTCGAGCGCATCGACTACACCCACAAGAAGCAGACCGGTGGTTCCGGTCAGTTCGCCAAGGTGCAGATCGCGATCGAGCCGCTCGAGCAGGCCGAGGGCTACGAGTTCGTCAACCTGGTCACCGGTGGCCGCGTGCCGCGGGAGTACATCCCGTCGGTCGACGCCGGTTGCCAGGAGGCCATGGAGTTCGGTGTTCTCGCCGGCTACCCGCTGCAGGGTGTCCGCGTGAAGCTGCTCGACGGCCAGTCGCACGACGTCGACTCCTCCGAGCTCGCGTTCAAGATCGCCGGTTCGATGGCCTTCAAGGAAGGCGCCAGGAAGGCCAAGCCGGTTCTTCTTGAGCCGATGATGGCCGTCGAGGTCACCACGCCCGAGGACTACATGGGCGACGTGATCGGTGACATCAACTCTCGCCGTGGCCAGATCCGGTCCATGGACGAGCGTCACGGTGCCCGCGTCGTCACGGCGCTGGTGCCCCTCTCCGAGATGTTCGGCTACGTCGGTGACCTGCGCAGCAAGACCTCTGGTCGCGCCAGCTACTCGATGCAGTTCGACTCGTACGCCGAGGTCCCCAAGGCCGTGGCTGAGGAGATCATCGCCAAGTCCAAGGGCGAGTGAGGTCCGGCCCTGCCGGCTTCAGGATCAGTCCGACATTCGGGATGATTCCGACCCCTTAGGCTATTAGGAGGCGACCCGGGAGGATCCGGACGGATTCTCCCGGGGCCTCCGGCCCCCACCCCGCGGGACGGTGCGAGGTGCTTCCGGCACCACGGACCCAGCCCGATCAAGACCAACTGACGTCAGCACGGCGTACAGGAACTGTCCTCAGGAGGACTGCAGTGGCGAAGGCGAAGTTCGAGCGGACGAAGCCCCACGTCAACATCGGCACCATCGGTCACATCGACCACGGTAAGACGACCCTTACCGCGGCCATCACCAAGGTGCTGCACGACGCGTACCCGGAGATCAACCCCTTCACGCCGTTCGACCAGATCGACAAGGCGCCGGAGGAGCGGCAGCGCGGTATCACCATCTCGATCGCGCACGTCGAGTACCAGACCGAGGCGCGTCACTACGCCCACGTCGACTGCCCGGGTCACGCGGACTACATCAAGAACATGATCACCGGTGCGGCCCAGATGGACGGTGCGATCCTCGTCGTCGCCGCCACCGACGGCCCGATGCCGCAGACCAAGGAGCACGTCCTCCTGGCCCGCCAGGTCGGCGTCCCCTACATCGTTGTCGCCCTGAACAAGGCCGACATGGTGGACGACGAGGAGATCCTGGAGCTCGTCGAGCTCGAGGTCCGTGAGCTGCTCTCCGAGTACGAGTTCCCGGGCGACGACCTGCCGGTCGTCCGCGTCTCCGCCCTGAAGGCCCTCGAGGGCGACAAGGAGTGGGGCGAGAAGCTCCTCGGCCTCATGCACGCGGTCGACGAGAACATCCCCACCCCGGCCCGCGCCGTGGACCAGCCGTTCCTGATGCCGATCGAGGACGTCTTCACGATCACCGGTCGTGGCACCGTCGTCACCGGTCGTATCGAGCGCGGTATCCTCAAGGTCAACGAGACTGTCGACATCATCGGCATCAAGGAGACCAAGACCACCACCACGGTCACCGGCATCGAGATGTTCCGCAAGCTGCTCGACGAGGGCCAGGCCGGTGAGAACGTCGGTCTGCTGCTCCGTGGCATCAAGCGCGAGGACGTCGAGCGCGGCCAGGTCATCATCAAGCCGGGTTCGGTCACCCCGCACACCGACTTCGAGGCCCAGGCCTACATCCTGTCGAAGGACGAGGGTGGCCGCCACACCCCGTTCTTCAACAACTACCGCCCGCAGTTCTACTTCCGTACCACGGACGTGACCGGCGTCGTGACCCTCCCCGAGGGCACCGAGATGGTCATGCCGGGCGACAACACCGCCATGAGCGTTCAGCTGATCCAGCCGATCGCCATGGAGGAGGGCCTGAAGTTCGCCATCCGTGAGGGTGGCCGCACCGTCGGCGCCGGCCAGGTCACCAAGATCGTCAAGTAATTGATGCTCTGACCTGCCTCGCACAGGCCAGTCCGAAGGGCCCCACGCACCCCCGCGGTGCGTGGGGCCCTTCGGCGTCTCACCCGGCCCTCACCCGGGCGCCCTTCCTCTCACGGGCAGCTCATGGCCGACTGTTATGGTCGGCTCACCATCCAGCCCCGCCGTCGCGGAAAGTGGGACCCAACGCATGTCTACGGCACCGCTGCTCTCGGTCGTGATGCCGATCTACAACGAGCAGGAGGCGCTCCCGCTGACCGTCGAGCGGCTGCGTCCGATCCTGGACGGGCTTGGGGTCGACTACGAGGTCGTGGGTGTCGACGACGGCAGCCGGGACGCCACACCCGTGCTGATGCAGAAGATCCGGCAGGACTGGCCGGAGTTCCGCATCGTCCGCTTCGCCCGCAACTCGGGGCACCAGGCCGCGCTCACCGCGGGCATCCACCGGGCGCTCGGCGACTACGTGGTGAGCATCGACGCCGACCTGCAGGACCCGCCGGAGAAGATCCCGGAGATGCTCGACCTGGCCCGCGAGCAGAACCTCGACGTCGTCTACGGCGTGCGCGGGGACCGCGGCACCGACACCGTCTTCAAGCGCCGCACGGCCGGCGCGTACTACTGGCTGATGCGTAAGCTGGTCGGCAAGCGGATGCCCAACCAGGCCGGCGACTTCCGGCTGCTCAGCCGCGCGGCGGTGGACGCCCTCAAGCAGCTGCCCGAGCACCAGCCGGTCTACCGGCTGCTGGTGCCGTGGCTCGGCTTCCCCAGCGGCGAAGTGGTGTACGTGCGCGAGGAGCGGGTGGCCGGCGGCACCCACTACCCGCTGTCCAAGATGGTGCGGCTCGCGCTGGACAGCATCACCAACTTCTCGGCCGCCCCGCTGCGGCTGGCCACCTACCTCGGCCTGGTGAGCTTCGTGGTCTGCATCGCGCTCGCGATCCACGCCACCGTCTCGTACGCGCTCGGGTCGACCGTGCCCGGCTGGTCCTCGCTGTTCATCGGGATGCTGTTCCTCGGCGGCGTGCAGCTGATCTGCGTCGGACTGCTCGGGGAGTACGTCGGCCGGATCTACTCGGCGGTGCAGGCCCGCCCGAGCTACTTCGTCGGGTACGACTCGGCCGAGGACGACGAGCGGGGCACGGACCGGTGACCTTGGCCGAGGAGCCCGCCGGGCCCACCCCGAAGACCCGGCGGCAACTGCCGTCCTTCCTGGTCATCGGGCTTCTGAGCACCCTCTTCTACCTGGGCCTCTTCGTCGCCGCGCGGTGGTTCACCAACCCGCAGGCGGCGAACCTGATCGCGCTGGCGGTCAGCGCGGTGGCCAACACCGCGGCCAACCGCCGCTTCACCTTCGGGGTCGTCGGATCGGAGGGCATGGTCCGCCACCAGCTGCAGGGCGCGGTGGCCTTCCTGATCGGGCTCGGCCTCAGCTCGGGGGTGCTCGCCCTGCTGGACCGGGTGGTGCCGGACGCCTCCCGGTCGGTCGAGGTGGCCGGGCTGATCGTCGCCAACGGCCTGGCCACGGTGGCCCGGTTCGTGCTGCTGAAGGTCTGGGTGTTCCGGGGCGGGGAGTCGGGCCCGTCCGGGTCCTGACCAGCGGATCCGTTCCACCGTCGACCGTCCGGCGTCGCTCGGCGGGCGGACCGCGTTCGCGTGCGATGGTTCGCAGGCTGTCCAGAGGGCCCCTGAGCCGTTTGGGCCAACGCCACCCTCGGTATGCTGGGCGCTTGCAGCCTGCCCGCAGACGGTAGAGGAAGTCCGAACCCGGTAGGGGGAGACGGGCGGCAGGGACTTGACCGGAGGGGCACGGCACCGTGTCGACCGTACACAGCTCGCCCGACAGCGAGATCCAGCATCCGACCCGAGTTCAAGGGCGCCATCGAGCAGTTCCCTGCGCCGCACCCGACGCCGACCATCCTGACCGCAGACCGTTCCGTGGGTGACCGGATCAAGCGGGGCCTGGCCGAGCACGGCCTGACGGTCAATGTGGTGAGCGATCAGGACACCTCTGGACCCAGCCGTGGGGCCGTGCCTTCCCCGGGGTCTGAGATGAGGTCACGGGGGATGCCCGTGCGCACCGAGCATTCACGGCCACCCGCTACTATTCACAGCAATCGCACGGCCTGGCCGGCCTCGTGCGGAGACGTGTGGCAAGGCCGGCCGCTGAATTCGGTGGTCATGTGATGAAGAACCCGATCGCCAAGCTGCTTGGGGTGCTTCCCCCGGGGGCGCGGCTCGTGGTCGGTGGCACAGTCGTGCTCGGAGCCTCGGCGTACGTCTACATGGCGCTCGTGGGCTACAGCCTGGGCACCGCAGGCGCGGCCAGGGTGACGATGCTCTGGACCATCGTGATGTCCGTGGGGTGGGGACTCTTCCAGCCCGTCGAGCTGGAGCTGACCCGGCTGGTGGCCGCCCGCAAGGTGGCCGGGCACGGAGCGCTACCCGCGGTACGGCGGATGCTGCTGCTCGCCATGGCGATCCTGGTCGCGGTCTGCGCGGTGCTGGCCGCCGCCGTCGGCCCGATCGCCGACCTGCTGTTCAGCGGTGACAAGTCGCTGGTGCTGGCCCTGGCCGGCGGCCTGGCTGGCCTCGCGGTGAGCTCGGTCGCCCGCGGCGCGCTGGCCGGCCTCGGGCTGTTCGGTCCGTACGGCAGCCAGCTGGCCGTCGACGGCGGGCTGCGCATCGGCCTGGCCGCGCTGGCGGCGGTGGTCGGACTGCACTCGGCGCTGGCCTTCGGCCTGATCCTGTTCGTCTCCCCGCTGGCCGCCTCGCTGATCGGCCTTCGCGGCACCCTCGCCGACCGCGCCCCCGGGCCCGAGGTGTCCTGGAAACAGCTCACCAGCGGCCTCGGCCTGCTGATCGCCTCGGTGCTGCTCAGCCAGCTGGTGGTGAACGCGACCGTGGTCTGTGTACGCCTGCTCGCGCCGAAGCATTCCGAGGCCTCCGACGCGCTGGTCTTCGCGGTCGGCCAGGCCGTGGTGATGGCCCGGGCTCCGCTGTTCGCCTACAGCGCCCTGCAGGCCTCGATGGTCTCCGCGCTCTCCGGCGCCGCCGCGGCCGGCGACCACGCCGAGTTCCGCAAGGTGCTGACCCGCACCACCGCGATCGTCGCCGCGATGTGCATCGGCGGCGGCCTGCCGGTGATCGTGCTCGGCTCCAAGCTCAACCCGCTGCTGTTCAACGCCAAGGACGTGCTCGGGCCGCTGGACTTCGTCTGGCTGGTGTTCGGAACGCTCTGCTACGTCCTGGCGACGGTCTTCGGCCAGGCGCTGATGTCGAGTGCCCAGCACCGCCGTCAGCTGGTGGGCTGGACCGCCGGTTCCGTAGCATTGGTGGCTGTCGCGCTCACTCCGGGCAACGTCGGTCTCCGCGCGGAGCTCGCGTACCTGGCGGGCTCGCTGGTCAGTGCCGTCCTGATGCTGTGGTCGCTGTACCGCGCCTTCCCCTCCCGCCCCGCCGCCGTGTCGGCCGACCGGACCGCAGCAGAGCCGCTGCGGACCTCCTGAGGGCGGGGGACGGACTGTGATCGGCCAACGCCCATGATCATCACCGATAGACAGACCCGAGGCACGCGACGCCGTGCCGTTCGCCAAGCATGGAGCACCTGTGTCCGAGTATGACAACGTCTGGCTGGTGATCCCGGCCTACAACGAAGGCCAGGTGATCGCCGACGTCGTGGAGGGGGCACGCAAGACCTTCCCGAACATCGTGGTGATCGACGACGGCTGCACCGACGACACGGCCCAGCACGTCATGTCGACCGGCGCCCACCTGGTGCGGCACCCGGTCAACCTGGGGCAGGGCGCCGCGCTCCAGACCGGTCTGAGGTACGCGCTGGAGCAGGAGGGCGCCGAGTACTTCGCGACCTTCGACGCGGACGGCCAGCACCAGACCGCGGACGTCGAGAAGATGGTGGCTCTGCTGCGCCAGGACGAGGCCGACATCGTGCTCGGCTCCCGCTTCATCGAGCAGACCGGCCAGGTGCCGTGGATCAAGCGGGTCGTGCTCCGCACCGCCGCCGCGGTCAGCCCGACCGCCCGCAAGCTCAAGCTCACCGACGCGCACAACGGTCTGCGCGTGATGAACCGTGAGGCCGCCAGCCGGATCAAGATCACCATGAACGGCATGGCCCACGCTTCGGAGATCGTTTCCTTCCTCGCCGGCTCGGACCTCCGGGTCGCCGAGGTCCCGGTGGACATCCTCTACACCGACTACTCGCGCGCCAAGGGCCAGTCCCTGATCAACGGCGTGAACATCCTCTTCGACATCTCGCTGCGGGAGCGTAACCGCCGATGAATCACCTCTGGATCCAGCTGATCCTGGTCGTGGCCGCGGTGGCCATGGCCCTCCTGTTCGTCCGGCGCTGGGACGCGGCGAACACCCGGGCGTGGAAGCGCATCGCCTTCGCGCTGTTCGTGATCGCCAACGTCGTCGCCATCCTGTGGCCGACCGGCGTGACCAAGCTGGCCACCGCGCTCGGCGTCGGCCGCGGTACGGACCTGGTGCTCTACCTGATGGTGATCGCCATGGGCTTCCTCACCCTCAACACCTACCTGCGCTTCCGCTCGCTGGAGAAGAAGCTCACCGACCTGGCCCGCACCGTGGCCATCACCGAGGGCGTCCGTCACAACAGTGACCGCCTCGACGCCCCGGTCGGCTCCGATCGCTGATCCCGGGTCGTAGCAACGGCGCAGCACCAACGGCTGAGGGCCGGCCCCGTCAGGAGTGCCGGCCCTCAGCCGTTGGCGGTGGGGCTCAGCCCCCGGCCTCTACTCCGTCGGCGGCTTCGGGTCCTTCGGACGCGAGTTCTGGCTCCGGCAGGTCAGCACCTGGTTCTCGGGCTTCTGCTGCCTTTCCTGCTCCTGGCGGACCTTGGCCGCCTGGTCGTAGACGGTCGGAACACCGGGGTCGACGCACTGCTTGCCCGAGACGTACGGCGAGCAGGTGCCGTCCAGGCCACGCAGGATCTGGGCCTTGTAGGCGAAGGTACCGGTGCTGTCGTTCCGCGAGTCGGGCATGTACCGGCTCCCGGTGGACGAGCCGGCCATCGCGAACAGCAGGCCGAGTGCGCAGAGCGAGGCGAGGGCGTACCGGCGGGGCGTACGGGCGGCGGTGGCCGTCGGCCCCGCGGCGGCCGTCCGCTGGCGCTTCTCCAGGTACCGCTCGATGCCCAGGAACAGCGCCAGGCCGGTGAGCACGATGAAGCAGTACAGCAGCTGCTGGTTGGTGCGCGGGTAGAGCATCACCGCCTGGTTCTTGTACATGTGGGCGGCGTACCAGTAGCGCATCAGGAAGGCGCTGGCCGCGGCGGCGGCGGTCGCCAGCACGACGGAGTTGCGCGGACCGACCACGAGCGCGGCGGCGCCGCCGACCAGCAGCACGATGGCGAACAGCCCGACGCCGCCGATCTCGCCCGGCTGCGGCCAGGCACCGAGCCCGAGGCCGCCGGGGGTGTCGCTGCCCCACATCAGGAAACACCCCGAGTG